>CAUSWS010000032.1:0-10206 GCA_963535265.1 uncultured Campylobacter sp.
CTAGTTGCGTAGTCGTCGCTTAGGCTCGCCTCTCTAAAAAATGGCACGCTAGCTCCAAATTCTCTAGCCACATTTGCGATCGCTTCGTCATCGGTGCTTACGATCACTTCGCTAAAAACTTTAGAATTTAGCGCGGCCTCGATGCTATAAGCGATCAAAGGCTTACCTAAAAAGTCTTTTATGTTTTTGCCAGGTATTCTCTTGCTGCCGCCTCTTGCTGGTATGATGCAGATCATTTTTACTCACTAAAGCTTTTTAGTACGTCAAAAAGCGTGCTCGCAACAATTTTAGCATCATCCACGCTCATTCCGTGGTGGCAAGGGATGCTAAGCTCGGCGCTATAAAATTTCTCCGCATTTGGCAGTGAAATTTCGCCAAGTAGTGCTTTATAAAAGCTAAATTTATATGTTGGCTTATAATGCACCTGCACGCCAACGCCTTTTTGCAAGAGTGCTTCAAAAATTTGCTCTTTTTTATCCCAAAATTTCTCATCCAAAAGCACTGGATATAGGTGTCTTGAGCTAGTTGTATTTGCTGGAATTTTTATGATTTTAAAATATTCACACTCGCTAAATTTCTCATCATAAAATTTAGCTATCTCGTTTCTTTTAGCAATAAAGCCATCCAGCCTTTTTAGCTGGCTAAGCCCCAAAGCGCAGGCAACGTCTGTTATCCTGTAGTTGTATCCAAGCAGGCTCATGTCGCTATCCCAAAGCTTTGTTTTAGTGATGCCGTGGCTTCTATATAGCCTTGCTAGCCTTGCTAGCTCGTCGTCATTTGTAGCAAGCGCGCCGCCTTCAAGCGTGGTGATAGGTTTTACCGGGTGGAAGCTAAATATACTAATATCAGCCTTAACGCCCACTTTTACGCCATTTTGCACGCTACCAAGGGCATGAGAGGCGTCGTCTATCACTTTTATACCGTGTTTTTTGGCTAAATTTATGATCTGATCTAGCTCCACTGGATTACCGCCGTAATCAACTGCTGTTATCACCTTTGTTTTTGGTGTGATCAAATTTTGAATTTTCTCTTCATCGATGTTGCCATTTGCTTTTACGTCGCAAAATTTGACCTGCGCTCCTGCCATCAAAGCCGCATTTGCAGTGGCTGCAAAGGTGATAGGCGTCGTGATCACTTCATCGCCCTCCTTGACGCCAAGGCTAAGATATGCTACGTGTAGGGCTGAAGTGGCTGAGTTCATGGCGATCACGTGCTTTACACGAACATACTTTGCTAGCTCCTCTTCAAATTTACTGACCTTTTGGCCACCTGTTAAGATGTCATCTTTTAAGGCATCTGTGACTACCTTTATGTCCTCTTCTGTGATCTGCTGACGGCTGTAAGGGATCATTTAGCATCTCCTATCATCTCAAGAAGACCCGCTCTATCGAGCCAAATTTTATTTGTATTTGAGCTATATTCAAAGTCCTCGCTCACTGGTTTGCCCTTTTGATGAAGGGCATTTGTCGAGAAGTCTTGCGCTGTTAAAAACTGGATAGACGGACTAATAACGTAGTAATCATCAAATTCGTATGTAAGATGAGCGTCGTCTCTTGAGATCATCATCTCATGCATCTTTTCGCCTGGGCGAATGCCTATGATCTTGACGCCAAGGTCTGGTGCAAGGGCTTTTGCAAGATCGACCATCGTCATTGACGGGATCTTTGGTATAAAAATTTCGCCGCCTTTCATCCTCTCAAAGTTTTTAAGGACGAAATTTACACCTTGCTCAAGTGTAATCCAAAACCTAGTCATCTTCTCATGCGTGATAGGAAGCTCTTTTTCTCCTTGTGCGATCAGCTTTTTAAAGAGCGGCACGACTGAACCACGAGAGCCAACGACGTTTCCATATCTCACGACGCTAAATCTTGTTTTTTTGTCTCCAACGATGTTATTTGCAGCGACAAAGAGCTTATCGCTCGCTAGCTTTGTAGCTCCATATAAATTTACAGGGTTGCATGCCTTATCAGTTGAGAGTGCGATGACCTTACTAACGCCACACTCCAAAGAGGCGTCGATGACGTTTTGGGCGCCATATATGTTTGTTTTTATGCACTCCATTGGGTTGTATTCTGCAATTGGTACGTGTTTCATTGCTGCTGCGTGGATGACGTAGTCTATGCCGTTCATTGCAGTTCTTAAGCGCTTATGGTCCCTCACGTCGCCTATGAAAAAACGCATCGCCTTGTCTTTAAAAACTTGCGCCATTTCGTATTGTTTTAGCTCATCGCGTGAGTAGATAACTAGCCTTTTTGGCTTATATTTTTTTAACAAAATTTCGGTGTACTTTTTACCAAAACTTCCTGTTCCGCCGGTGATCAATATCGATTTGTTGTTAAACATTTTGCGCCTTTTTGCTAGTCATTTTTTGATTTATAAATGGCTAATTTGAATTATTTTTTATAAATTTTTAAGCAAAAGCTGTGCCAAATTTAAAATTTATTTATCAAAGCTCCACTCTTTCTAGCTTCTATTTCGTCAAAATTTCGTTATTGTTTAGTGTTTTTATAAAAAAGTGGACGATAAATTTAGCCTTTGCAAGGTCGCAAAGGCATGAAAATTACTTCAAAATTCTAGGCAGCGTGATGCCTTCCTGAGCTTGGTATTTGCCGTTTTTATCAGCATACGTCACCTCGCAAGGCTCATCACCTTCGATAAATAGCACCTGTGCGATGCCCTCATTCGCGTAGATCTTCGCAGGAAGTGGCGTCGTATTTGAAATTTCTATCGTGATATGCCCCTTAAATCCCGGCTCAAAAGGTGTCACATTTACGATGATACCGCATCTTGCGTATGTGCTCTTGCCAAGGCAGATCGCCAGCACGTTATCAGGCATGTTAAAGTACTCGACCGTGCGCGCTAAGGCAAAAGAATTTGGCGGCACTATGCATACCTCGCCCTTAAAATCAACCACATTTTTCTCATCAAAATTCTTTGGATCAACGACTGTTCCGCCGATGTTTGTGAAAATTTTAAACTCATCGCCCACACGGATATCATAGCCGTAGCTAGAAACGCCGTAGCTAACGACGCCACGCCCCACTTGCTCCTCGGCAAATGGCACGATCATCTTCTTTTCAACCGACATTTTCCTTATCCAAGAGTCTGCTTTTAAACCCATTTTTACTCCTTTTTTGGGCGATTATAACGCTTTGCGTCTTTAAAGTAAATTTAATGGCACTTTGCAGTAAAACTAGTATAATTTTGAGAGCGAAATTTCATAAAGGACAAAAATGCAAGAGAGAAATGCAGAAATTTTTACTGGCGAGCGTGCGATGTTTGGGGCAAATGGGCTAAATTTTACAAACTGTATCTTTGAAGATGGCGAGTCGCCGCTAAAGCACAGCTCAAATTTAAAGCTAAATGAGTGCGCTTTTGCCTACAAATATCCACTTTGGTACGCAAGCGACATCACGCTAAATGGCGGCTATTTGGAGCCTCTAGCAAGGGCAGGCATGTGGTACAGCACAAATTTAAGCTTTAAAGATGTGGTCATAAATGCGCCAAAAAGCTTTAGAAAAAGCTCACAAATTTTACTAGAAAATGTAGATTTCTCAGACGCCGCTGAGACACTTTGGGGTTGTGTGGACGTAAAGCTTAAAAATGTCTTTGCAAAAGGGGATTATTTTGGGGCAAATAGCGAAAATTTAGAGGTTGATGGGCTAAATTTAGACGGCAACTACTGCTTTGATGGCTGCAAAAATGTAAAAATCACAAACTCAAAGCTCATCTCAAAAGACGCCTTTTGGAACTGCGAAAACGTGCTCGCGCAAAACTGCTTCATCTCAGGCGAATACCTAGCCTGGAACGCAAAAAATGTGACGCTCATAAACTGCACGATAAAGAGCTTGCAAGCACTTTGCTACGTAGAAAATTTGGTTGTAAAAGATTGCATTTTTATGGATACAAGCCTTGCTTTTGAGTATTCAAGCGTCGATGTGAGCACCAAAAGTGGCATAAAAAGTGTGAAAAATCCAAAAAGTGGTGTAATAAGAGCTGGCAAGATAGGGGAGATCATCATAGATGGCAGTTTGGTTGATACGAGCAAGATAGAGATAGTCACAGAAGAAATTTAGTTAAACATTTGTTTTATAACTAAAATTTTTCGGTATTATGTAGCAAATGCATCCAATGTATTTTTTGTAATAAATTAAAAATCTTTAACGCCTTTTTCTTATTTAATACATTATTAAATCTATAATACATGGCGCCCCGACCTATGTCGCCTTATAATTTATTATGAGATATGCAATTAATCAAAATATATTCTTATGTATAATAAACATCGTCTGCTTTTTTAAATCCATGTATCGAATTTAAAAATTTCCACTGATTGAAAATAGCTTTCTTAACTTTATTCGTTATTCCTTTTAATTTTTCTATATCTTTAAAAATAGGTATTTTTAGTTCTTTCCACCTATCGGCAATATTAGGCAGAGTGGTATCTATGAATATTTTATTTTCAAGTTGCCTATATGTGATTGTATGTGATAAAGCATACAGTAAATATTCTGGAGTTATGCCATATTTTTCTGTGGCGATCTTTTCATCAACCCTAAGAACCAAAATTTCTCTTGTCAAGATAACATCTAAATCATTTTTAGATACTATAGCCACGCTTCCTATTCTATAACTACCTCTTCTTACGAATAATATATCTTTAGGTCTAAGCGTCTTATTTTTAGTAAAGAGCCTTTCATACTCACTTTGAGGTATCATTGCTGTAGGGTCTTTATATATTTGCCAATTAACGATGTCTTTTACTCTTATATAAGGAATTTCACCCTCCCCTTTTAATTCTCCTTTTGGAGAACCATGCCCGTCAAAGTATGTTATACACTTTTCTTCTATAAGGTCTTTTAGGCTTATTAAATTTAAACCTTTTTCTTCGGCGATATCAATCAGCTCCAATTCTTTGCTTTGCCAATAATATCTAGGTATTAAAATATCTTTTTCTACTACAAGCTCCGAGCTTTGCTTGAAAACGTATTTTGAGTCATCGTTTTTATTTTTTATGTCATCAATGATTTTTATAGTATCGTCTTTTATGTTGCCTTCCGAATCATAAATAGCATTTCCGTTATGATCGTGTCCTATAAATTCTGCAACCGCCATGTTGATATACTTTTGTTGCTCTACACCTTTTTGAAGTATTAAGATGATACATTTGGCATTATTATGAGGCCTAAAAGTATCGTGCGGAATATCTATGAGCCACTGAATATTGTGTTTGTATATGAAATTTCTAATATTTCGAGCAATAGGAGCATGAAAATACGTTTCCGGTAGAATGATAGCCAGTCTACCTCCTTTTTTTATGAGTTGTAAATTTCTTTCTAAAAATAACGTAGATACATTACCCTCTTTTTGACCATAGTTTAGCTCGTATTGAGCCAATTTCTCCTTGCCGGTTACTTTTATATCTTTACCAAACGGCGGATTTGAGAAAGATATATCAAAACTTTCCAGTTTAATAGAATTTTTTGTTAATTCACTCCAATTTTTAGGCTGCTCCAAACTATCTTCGCAAAAAATACCGCCTTTCCCGTCTCCAAGAATAGTCATATAAGCTTTACCGACTTTGGTTAAAAAGCTGTCCTTTTCTATTCCCCTAATATTTTTTATAGCGAGCGCGACTTTTTCTTCGGCTCTTGATTGCTCATTTTTAATGGTTTCATCTAATTTATGCCAAAGAAATTTAAGAGATTCCACTAGAAACCCGCAACTTCCGCAAGCAGGATCAATAATGATCTGCTTTTTATCAGGAGCTATTATTTCAACCATAAGTCTCACTACATTTTTAGGAGTAAAAAATTGTCCTTGAGAGCCTTTTAAGGAATATCCTATAAAAACCTCAAAAGCATCTCCTACGCTATCTCTATCAGTTTCAGTAATACAGATATTTTGCAATTTACCTATTATTAGCTTTAAAGCTTTATTGTCAAAAGTGATTTTATCCTGCTCATTTAAAACGTCGTCATACTTCTCTTTTATGTCATCAAAAAGCTTGTCAATTCTAGCTCTTACTTCACTTTCGTCCTCATCCACGGAAGCTCTAAATTTTACCGGCTCATCGCTGCGCGTAAATCGTTCGTCGTATATTTTACAAAGTATTAATAAAATCATTTCTTTGGCGATTTGTTCATCTCTGTTGACGCCCGTGCTATTCGCGACTATTCTGCCTCTAATTTCTTTAAAAATTTCTTTTAGATTATGAGTCGGTTTTAAATCTTTTCTTAGATATTTGCCGATCTCTTCTAACTTTTCGTTATGTTTTGGAAATGCCGTTATTTCTTCAAACAAAAAGTTGCCGGATTTCTCTATCTTTTTTATATATACGCTTTCATTTCCATTAAACCAAATACCAATACTTGCTTCGCAAAACTTTAAATAGTCTTGAAGCTGGTCTATTCCGTCTTTCCTATCCTTTTTCTTACACTCTACTACTATTTTAAGTTTCCGTTGCCCGCCTTGTATTTCAAAAACGGCGATATCTATTGGATAACTCCTTTTGTCTGATGGGCTTGCTTTTACTCTATATTGTGGATGAGATTGTATGAGACTTTTAGGATAGCCGTAGTCCTCATGAAGTATTTTTAAAAACGGTTGAACCGCCCCTCTTTCCTCTGGCGTATTTTTTACTTCTTTCTCCGTTATAAAATCGACAATAGTTTTATTTGTATCATTTACCATTCGCGTATCCTTTTTCTTATACTGATTTCGACCATTTTTTGTATCTGCTTAATTTTTATCCTTATTAAATTCCCAAGAACGGACAACTTGAATTATATCATCATCTTTCAATAATGCAAGCATATCAAGCATGGCTTTCATTGCTATGGGTTCGTTGGTTTGAAACCAAAGGTAAGCCAGTGTATCCTTGCTGCGGTAGTAGCGGCAAAATTTACTTCATAACTTCTCGCAAGCAGTTTAAATGTAAGGAGTGCGCTAGCTTTTTTAGCGTTACGAGCGGCACGGTCTTTCATGGACATAAGCTACCGCTTCAAACCATACTTGCAGCCATTGCGATATTCGTTAATGCTGCCAAAGGAATTTCGGCATTACAACTCTCTCGCGACTTAGACGTTCAATACAAAACCGCATGAGTGTTACTTCATAAAATTCGCGAAAGCTTAATGGATTATGATAGCTCACGCCCATTTCAAGGCGTAGTCGAGATGGACGGCGTATATGTTAACGTATATATCCGCCCTAGAAATAAGCTAGAAAAAAGAATAGATCGTAGAAAAGCGTATAAGCCTAATAAAAGAGTGGTTATATCGCTTAGGCAAAGAAACAAATTCGGTATCGGCGCAAATCGAACGAGAACCTTTATTTTAAGAAGCGAAAATCCGATAGAGTTAAGCCGTATAGCTAGCAAATTTATCGCAAGAGGCAGCGAAGTGCATACCGATGAGAATATTGGGTATTCAAATTTTATCGCTCATTACGATCATAGAGTAGTAAATCATGCCATAGAATATTGCGGCGTAAACGGAGAAAATAACAATCAAAGCGAAAGCTATAACACAAGATTTCGTAGGCTTCAATACGGACAATGTCATAAGCTAGGCACGTTATATATATCAAACTATGCTAATGAGATAGCTTACAGAGAAGATACAAGGCGTTTTGATAACGGCTTTATCTTTAGAGATATTTTAAAAAAGTGCCTAGATAGCGGAATTTCAAATGAATTCTGCGGATATTGGCAAGGCAATCATAAAGTAGCCGAGAGATTAGGCGTTTAAGCTTTTATGTGATATTGTTTTGCGTCGTTTGTAACATGGCATTCTATTACGTCCTGATGGGCTAAATTCTCTAAAACAGTATAAATTCCGCCGCATATCGATTTGCGAAGCTCTTGCGGTAAGGCTTTTGCTTTCATTACATACTCTGTTAATTCGTTTATATCGACATTGTCGTTGTTTTTTATATGCTCTATAACGAGCTTTGTTAGCTCTTTATGCTTAAAATATCTTTCCTTTGTTTTCTTAGCCGCTATATTTCTTAAGTCGTAGTTTGGATCGAATATCTTTATGCTTTTTGAAATGATAGAAACTTCATCTCTTGCCTCTTTGATAGCTTCTTGATATGATTTAATTCTACCTTGAAGTTCTGCGTGCTTGGCTACTAAAGCCGATATTACGTGAGATTCCGCCATATTTCCCCCTTTTTATCGCAATTAAATATGGTTAGAATTTTATCTGATTATTTTATAGAAGTTGGTTGCGGTTGCTACATAATACCGAAATTTTTAAAGGTGAGATATTATGTAAATATTTTTTAAAATTTGAAATCTAGTAGGTTTTACACCTATAAAGTAATATGAAATTTAAAAAATTTAAAAATTAATTTTATATGACCGATAAAAGTGTTAAATACTAAAAGCTATACATATAATCGATAGATGGTTTTAACAAATATTTGTTGGCTAAAGGTTTTATCATTCTATGAGTACAATTTATATATTGACCTTTTTTGATAATACTACTCTGATAAAAATCTAACCTTAAAACTTTAACTATAAATTGTTTTTTGACAGATTATCAAAAATAGTATTGTAAGGCCAATTTTAATGGACAGATTTTAACCCATTTCGCAGACATATTTTAAAAATAAGTACATACAGTATTGCTACTCGCAAAAAGTATACAAAATGGGTTTAAAAACGTTTTCATACTAGTTGAAGTGCTTGTCATAATCTAATATTATGGTTTTGCATATCTTGAATGCACGCAACTACTCTAAATGGCTGGGTTGCCTAAATTTACATTTATTTAGTAATACTCAAAAAAATCGATCTCATTATTTGGAATAACGCTATCTAATTTATCAAATTCGGATTGGAGAAAAATAGACGTATTGTTTAGTATATTCAAATATTATTGCCTTTGACCCAACTATAATTCCATAGATTTATGTGGTAATTCGCAATTTGTATATTTTCTCGGAAAATTTAAAATCATTTAAATTTTCTTTCAACATTCTTTGTAGCCAAATTTGTACAAACCCAGAATTAGGTATTTTACTTAATTTTCTGTAAACCAATAAAGATATATTTTTATTATCATCTAATTCTAGAAGTAATTTACTAATAATTGCGCAACATACTGGCATTGTCTTTGGGTTAACGCAATATCTGTTGCAATACTAATAAGCTGCTCTACGTTTCATATTTTTACTTTTTTATTTCTAATTTTTTTATCTTTTTATCAAATTTGTTTAATGCTGTAATTAAGCTACCAGAATTAGTATAATTAATACTATGCTGCCTAATAAGCAATAGTTGCTTCTGCAAACCGATTCGATAATTTTGTGGAATAAATAACCAAGCCAACTTATCCTTCTTTATTGATTGAGTAATAACATCTTGACTCTCCTTTATTTTGCTTGCATTTAATTTCAATCCAAAGGCATCATAATTTCATAAAGTAATTTTAAAACCATTTCTCCATCATTAGAGTTATTAACAAATATCCGATAATCATCATGATAGCAAAGAATTTTATAGTCTACAATACCCTTTTTAAGAGCAACACTCAATATTCTATCTATATATCCCAATACAATTTCAGCAATAAAGTCCATTAATACGGAACCTTGTGGGATACCATTAGTCTGTTTATATTGCGCATTCTGAATACTTGCATCAATTATATTCCCCAGCAAACTCTTGGTATTTCTTCCATACTGTGATTTTGCAATTGTTTTACTTTCTACTGCCCAAGCAATCGAATGTGTATATATTGAGCCATAACAATCTGCCACATCCGTATCAAAAACGTAGTCATACTCCAATGAAAGCAAAATAGACTGTTGTTCTACTTGTTCCCACCAATTTGAAATTTGCTAAGACTTATCGGATTGTTTATTTTCGGATTGAACAGGCACTTAAACATTTTGATACAATTTCAAAAATTACCAACACGACTATAAAAATATTTAAATATCTTTATCTAAATATCTCATAGGAAGGCACTTTAATAAAAAACTCTATCTAAAGTTATTAGAATATAATAAAAAGTCCAGAAACCAACTAATCCATAAAAATTCATCAAACCATTAAAAACAATAAACATAAAAAATTTAATTAATTGATTAAGTATTTGAAAGTAAAACTGATTAAAGATTTAAAATTTAAGCAGACAAACAACAAAGCCCGCAACGACCTACTTTTCCAACATCCCAGTAAGGGAGAGTATC
>CAUSWS010000033.1:0-10075 GCA_963535265.1 uncultured Campylobacter sp.
GCCTTAAGGTCGCTTTGCCAAAAGAACATCGCGTCGCTTAGCCTTGCTCTTAGCACCTTTTCGTTGCCCTTAATAATGAGCGAGTAGTCATCTGTGATAGCGTTGCTAACGACAACGAAGCCGTTTGCTAGCTTGTCATCTTTAAAGACTGGGAAGTAGCGCTGATTTTCTTTCATAGAAGTGATGATGACCTCGCTTGGCACCTCCAAAAACTCCTCTTCAAACGAGCCAAGAAGCGCTGTTGGATACTCAGTGATCGCCACGACTTCAGCTAACAGCTCTTTATCGATCTCGATCTTTAGCCCACTTTTTTGACTGATCTTTTCAAACTCATCAAGGATTATTTTCTCTCTCTCATCCGCTTCAAGCACGACTCCACGGCTCTTTGAGCCATCAAAATACTCTTTTATATTTGAAATTTTTATCTTGTCGTAGCTGATGCTTCTGTGAGGATAAGTAGAGTTGCTGCTCTCTACGCCAAATTTGTTAAATTTAATGACCTCATCACCCAGCAAACACAAAAACGATCTTATCGGTCGGATAAACTCAAACTCGCCATTGCCCCAGCGCATAGACTTGCCAAAGCTAAGGCTCTTTAAAAACTCCTCGACCATCTCGCCCATTATCTTAGCGACTGGCTCGCCCTTTACCTCTTTTTCGTGATAAAGCACCTCTTTGCCGTCTATCTCTTTAAATTTAAGCTCGCTCTCATCTATGCCGCATTTATTTGCAAAGCTAAGCGCAGCCTTTGTAAAAGCTCCGTCTTTTAGCGCTACTTGCTTTGGTGCGCCAACGAAACTAGCCACGCTATCTGGCTGAGCCTGCGGGAATTTCTCATGGAAAAAGACCAAACGGCGCGGCGTGTAGTAAAATTTAAACTCGCTTTTGATGTTGTATTTTTCAAGCACAGCCTGCCATTTAGCATTGATGTTTGGCAGCTCCCTTAAAAATGGTATCGCTGGAAGCTCCTCAACTCCGATCTCTAGTAACAACTCTTTCATATCTCACTCTTTTTATTAAAATTTTCTCTTTTTTCTCTTATCATCTCTCTTGCTTTCTCCTTCTCTTGCGCCTGCAAAATGACGCCTCTTATCATAAATATCACAAACAAAACAAACGCTGCGATCATAAAAATATCTAAAATTTGCACCATCTACTCCACAACGATCTCTTTTTCGTTTTTATAAATTTTCACCCTCGCTCGCTCAAAGCTATACTCGCCATCTTTTAGCCTTTTTTTGCTATAAACTCTGATCTTGCCATTTGGCGTATGCAAGTAGCCACTCTCCAGCTTGCCTGAAATTTTAGCGATCACGTCGCCACTTCTAGCCTCACTTAGTTTTGAGCTATCAAGTAAATTTTCACTCACATCTTTTGTGCCATGCTCATTTATGATCTCATAAGAGCTCACTTCAAGCGTCTCTTTGTAAAATTTCACTCGCCTAATCAAAATGTCAAGCTCATCACCCACGCCGACACTATTTTTAGGATCAAAAACGTAAATTCCACGGCGATTTTTCGAGATGATAAAGCCATGTTTATCTTTTAAGATGACAACGGCTCTTTCAACTAGCACTGGCACATCCTCAGGATGCTCAAAAAGCGTCTCTATGTCAGCTTTTTTATAGTTTTGATCCTCTGCTTTTTTAGCTTCTTTTTTTAAATTTTCATTTGCAAGCATACCACTTTTAGCAGGACTTGGCTTGGTTGAGATTTTAAATTTAAGCGCAAAGTGATCTGAGTAAAGATCGCTCTTTGCAAAGCCATGCTCATCGACTACAAAGCTTGGCTTAAAGACCTCAAAACTACCATCAACATAGCTTAGATCGCCATTTACCATAAAGCTAGGCGATAGCAAAACGTGATCAATGGCCCGCTTTTTGCCATGGACTGCATGAGAGTATCTATCTTTTGGGGCTAAAAAGCTATAAAGATCGTAAAATCCACGAGTTGCGATGATATCGTTTAAGATAGATTTTTGCCCATAAGGTGAGTTAAAATCACCCAAAACTATGGCGTTTTGTTCATCAATAAGAGCTGCTCTTAGCGTTCTTTCAGCCTTTTTTTGCATATTTATGCCGTTTTTATAAGCTGGGAAGTGATTAACAAAAACGCTAAATTTCTTACCCTCCACCTCAAAAACGACCTTTAAAATGTTTCTAGTTTTTACATTTGGCACTTCAAAAATTTCACTGCCACTTGGCTTTATTTTTGACACAAGAGCTAGTCCGACTGGAGAGTTTTTTGCCTTGCTAAAGGCTATAAATTTATACTCACTGCCACTTACCAAAGCCCTTAAAACCTGCTCGTTTTCAACCTCTTCAAGTGCGATGATGTCGGTATTTATAGCGTCTATGACCTGTCTTGTTCTTTTTAGTTTTGAGCTAGCCGCCTCACAGTCCCATTTCGAAGTGCTAGATTTAAAGTCAGGATATTCGCTGCCATCATCCTTACAGTCAAATAAATTTTGCACATTGTAAGTTGCGATGCTTATCTCGCCTGCAAACGCCATCAAAACGGCAAAAACTAATGCAAAAAGCGCTCTCAAACCTCGCTCCTAAAGTCAAATTTAGAGATGTTTTGCCTGATCGCCTCATACGCGATGATGCCAGCACTCATAGCTAAATTTAAGCTCCTGCCCTCTTTTCCCATCGGGATCGTTATGGCATTTTTGAAATTTATATCCATAAATTCTCTTGGCAGTCCAGTGCTCTCTCCGCCAAAAAATATAAAATCCCCTGGTTCAAATTTAGCGTCATAGTAAAGCCTATTTGTCTTTGTTGTAGCAAAGAAAAATCGCTCTTTGTGGCTTAAATTTGCCTCCAAAAACTCATCTAGGCTCCCCCAAATTTGTGGCTTTAAAATTTTCCAATAATCAAGCCCAGCACGTCTAACAGCCTTTTCACTCAGATCAAAGACCGTTGGCTTAACGATGTGAAGCTTTAAATTTGCATTTACGCACATTCTGCCGATAGCTCCGGTGTTTTGCGGTATCTGAGGATGGACTAGGACTATGTTAAACATAAGTTTTTCTTGCCTTAAAAAGTGTTATAAACTGCCTTATTCTAGCCAAAATGGGCTTTTAAGAGTTTTAAAATTTAAATTTTACTTATCTATAAATTTAGCGTTTTGCAAGAGTTTCAAGGTGCTTAGTGATGGCAAGCAACTGCCTTCGTTTTATCTCAGCGGCGATCATCTCATTTTTAAAGCCAGCCGATAAGATCTCGCTCACATCAACCTTTGCGTCAAATTTAGCTTCATATACTCCAAGCTCTTTTGCACGCTCTATGCGCTCTTTATTATAAGCTCCCAGCCATGATTTTAAGGGCATATTTAGAGCAATTTCTAGTAGCTCATTGTCTCTTGGCATCTCTTTAAAATATGGCTCTTTTAAGATAGAAAAGTAGCTCTTTGGCAAGCGCATTTTCTCTAAAATTTCCTTTGCGTCAAGCTCAAATTTACCAAAAAGCATATATAAAAACAGCCTCTCGTCATCTACAAATTTCCTAGCGCTCTTTAGCTCAGCCAAAAATTCATCACTCCCACAAATTTGCACGCCAAAAATTTGCTCAAAGAGAGAGAGCTTAAAAAGATAAAACGCCCCTTTTTCAAGATGCTCTGAGCGAAAAAATTTAATGAGCTCGGTATTTATCCTATCCTTGCTTAGATGCGCTAGATCAAGCGTTTTCATAAGCTCTAGCGTCTCGTCAGCTATGCTAAAATCAAGCCTAGTGCTAAACTGCACACCACGTAGCACCCTTAGTGGATCTTCTTTAAATTTCTCACTATCGATGTGCCTTAGCGTCTTGCGCTCAAGGTCCTTTTTACCGCCATGAAAGTCTAAAATTTCGCCGTTAAAGATGTTCATCATCATGGCATTTACCGTAAAATCACGCCTAAGACTTGCAAGGCTAGGATCGTTTATGTAGCTTACAGCAAAGTCTTTGTGCGAATTTCCAGTCTTACTCTCGCTTCTAGGTAAGCCAAGATCGTAGTTTTTGTATTTGTAGATGAAGTAGCTTTTGCCAACACCACTAGCTCTTATGCCAGTCATCAGCTCGTCAAATTTAGCTGGCTTTATGTCATAAACTTCGATGTCATAATCATAAATTTCTCGTCCCAAAAGCGCGTCTCTCACGCAGCCGCCGACTAGATAGACACGCTTGCTAAATGGAGCAAATAGTGATCTAAAAAAGTCTAGCTCGCTATTTTTGTAAATTTCTGTCCCAGTTTTTGCCTCAAATTTATTATTTTGAGAGATTTTGGAGTCTATTTTCGATATTTGCAAGGGTAAATTCTAAAAATTTAGTCGTTAGCTCTAGCCTTTGGCTAAGATCTTGTTCGCTAGTTTTCTTAAGCCCTTCAAAAAGCACCTCGATGCGCTCAGCAAGGTTTGCTAAGAAAATTTCCTCCTCGCTTATCTCCCTGCTCTTTGGCGAAATTTGCGCCACCTTTGGCTCTGGCTCACTTTGCACACTTGACACGCTTAGCACGCTTGCCTCTACTTTTGGCTCTTCAAGCACATGCTCATCAGCAGTTTCTATTGCCAAAAGCTCTTTTTTTAAATTCTCCCTTTCAAGCTCTTCTTGCTTTTTGTTTTGCAGTGCCTCTATCTTTTCAAGCTCGGCGCTAACCTCACTAATGGCCATCCTAGCGATATCATCAAGCTTCATAATCTTATCAACCACCTTTTAAATTCATTTATCTCTTCGTCACTTTTCATCCTGATAAAAAACTCTTTCATCTGCTCATTTTTTATCGCGCGCTCCTTGCGAAGTCCGCTCAGGCGGTTTATCGCGCTAAGGGCGTCCTTGTTTGATGGGTCTTGTTTTAAGATGTTCTTGTAAATTTCAAGCGCATCGTCTTTTAGCCCCTGAGCCTCGTAGATCAGTGCTTCAGTGATTGTGTTTTTCATTTTTTGATAAATCCTGCTATCACGTCGCCTATCTCGCTTGTTGAGCAAATTTCAACTGCGTTAAAAGCGGCGATATCTTTTGTCCTATATCCCTTTGCAAGTGCTGTTTTTACGGCACTTTCTATCGCGTCTGCTGCCTCGCTCTCGCCAAATGCGTATCTTAGCATCATCGCTGCACTTAAAATAGTTGCGATCGGATTTGCTATGCCCTGCCCTGCGATGTCTGGCGCTGAGCCGTGGATAGGCTCATAAATCCCCACTTTGCCGCCCATGCTAGCACTTGGAAGTAGCCCTATCGAGCCACAAACCATGCTCGCTTCGTCGCTTAAGATGTCGCCAAATAAATTTTCAGTAAGTATGACGTCAAAATTTGCAGGCGCTCTTACTAGCTGCATCGCTGCGTTATCGACATACATAAAGCTAAGCTCTACTTCAGGATAGTCTTTTGCCACCTCGCTAGTCACCTCGCGCCAAAGCTGGCTTGTCTCAAGGACATTTGCCTTATCGACCATGCAGACCTTTTTCTTGCGAAGCATAGCCGTCTCAAAGGCAATCTTTGCGATGCGCTCGATCTCAAATTTAGTATAAACCATCGTGTTAAACGCTCTATCTTCGCCTTTTTCACGTGGCTGGCCAAAGTAAAGTCCGCCAGTTAGCTCGCGAACCACGACAAAATCAACTCCCTTTAAAACCTCTGGCTTTAGCGTGCTAGCATCCACTAGCTCATCAAAGATGATTGCTGGGCGTAAATTTGCATAAGCCTCTAGCTCTTTTCTGATCTTTAAAAGCCCGCTTTCTGGCCTTAGGTGTCTTGGCAGGCTGTCCCATTTCTCGCCACCTATCGCACCAAAGAGCACAGCGTCGCTACTAAGCGCTGATCTTAGCGTTTCATCTGGCAGCGGCTCGCCAAAAACGTCGTATGCTGCGCCACCCATTAGCTTATAGTCATACTCAAATTTAATACCAAACTCGGCGCTCACTACGTCTAAAACCTTTATCGCCTCGTCGATGATCTCAGGGCCGATGCCATCGCCTTTTATAACGCAAATTTTATAGTTTTTCATTGCCGTTCCTTAGTTCATCTTCGCTTTTGCGTACTCGATAAGGCCGCCAGCGTTTAAAAGCTCTTGCATAAATGGAGGGATAGCGTTAAATTTATACTCTTTTTTTGTGCTTTCATTTATGATGACGCCGTTATCTACGTCGATCTTTAGCGTGTCGCCCTCGTTTATCTCGTCGGTTTCTTTTATCTCTAATATCAAAAGTCCTGTGTTAAAGCTATTTCTGTAAAAAATCCTAGCAAAGCTTTTAGCCACAACAGCCGCTATACCAGCCTCTTTTAGTGCTAGTGGGGCGTGCTCTCTTGAGCTTCCGCAGCCAAAATTTTCACCAGCTACGATGATATCGCCTTTTGCTATTTTTGAGCTAAATTTAGGATCAGCGTCTTCCATAATATGTTTTGCCAAAATGTTTTCGTCGGAGGTGTTTAAGTATCTAGCAGCGATGATGATATCAGTATCGATATTATCGCCAAATTTCCAAACCTTGCCTTCTTTCATCTTTAACCTTTTGTTATGTAAATTTGAGCTGATTTTAGCCAAAAGTAACTAAATAATTCATCAAACGGCGAATAAAATTTGCGGCCCAAACGGCTAAAGGGCAAGGCAAGGGGCGTTTAATGCCCCTTTTTATCTTTTTAAATTTAAAGAACACCTACCTAAGAATTTACACGCTGGGCAAAATCCGGTAACGCCGACAATAATTGGAATTAGGCCGATTAACGCCCAGTAGCTCTCGTAAAAATACCAAACTGCCACCATAAAAACTAGCCCTAGTACGACCCTAATAATTCTACTTTTCACGCTTACCATTTTTTTACCTTTTCTTAAAAATTTTATAAAGCGGGCAGTAGCCGTAATATCCCGTTAAAAGCGGAATTAGCCCGACCGTCCACAACCAGCAATCGCAAATAAATCCGAAAATAAAAAACCAAATCGCCGCTATAATCAAACGTATAGTTTTATCTAAAACGCTCATTTTATCTCCTTTAAGCCAAAGCTTTTAGCATTCCGTTCATAACCATAGGTTTAAATCCGTAAATTTTAACCAGCCAACTCATATAGCTCTCCCTGGTAGCGCCGAAGCACTCTAACGTCGGAGCCGTTCCTTCCCAGTCAAACTCTACCATTATGGCCTTGCCGTATTTGGTGATAAAAGGGCAAGCCGTATATCCGGTAAATTTCTCGCTAGGTTCTCGTCCTTTTATCGTATCGGCTAAATTTTTAGCTAAGATCGGATACATTTTCCTAACGCTAGCCCCCGTTTTGCCGGCCGCAAATCCGCAAATATCGCCGATACCGAATATATTTTTAAATTTTGTACTTTGTAGGCTGTATTTATCGACGGCTAGAAAATTTAGCTTGTCGCCCTCTTTAGTTAGTCCGGCGCGAGCTAAAATTTCGCTTCCTTTTTGCTTAGGCGGCAAGTGAAGCCAGTCGTATTTTACGTCGATTAGCTCGGACGCGATTTTATCTTCGCCGTTTTGCTTATACGCCGTCCAAAACTCGAAAGTAGCGGTATTTGAACTTTTATCGACGGCTACGATTTGGTGGCGAAGATTAAATTTTATCTTTCTTTTTATCATTATTTGAGTCATCGCCGCGGCATAAGTCGGATCGCCGAAAAGTTTACCGCCGCCGACGTAAAGATTAACGCTGCCTTTATCGCGGTTGCCGGCCAACCTCAGCCTATCTTCGCTCATGCAAGTTACTTTTTTATTAGCGCCGCTGCATTTCATCGGGGTTTTTTGATCGCAAAATACCGCCGCGCCGCCGTTTTGAGAGAATTTTTTCATCAGCTCGTTGCTTTTTACGGCGCCTTGTAGAGTATAGACGGAGGATATGTTGCCGCTCGTATCGTTAATATCCTCTAAGCTCAGCCCCTTAACGGCCTCAAAATCGTATTCCACGCCGCTTGCTACGATTAGATAATCATACCCTAGTTCGCTCCAGTCGTCTAAGACGAGCAGATTGGCTTCGGGCTTTATCTCCGATACGTTTTTGCGTATCCACTCGGCTCCTTGCGGGATATAATCCGCTTTTTCGTAAACGACGTCGCTAGCTTCGTAAATTCCGACGGCGATTAGCGTAAAGCCCGGCTGGTAGTAAAATTTCTCGTCTTTATCCACGAGAATTACCTTGGCGTTAGGCATATCTCTTCTAAGTTTAGCCGCCAACGCGATACCGCTAAGTCCTGCGCCCATTATGACGATTTTAGAATTTATATCGTCGTTTTCGCCGCCCGTTACCGAGCAACCGCTCATGCTTGCGGCTAGTCCCGCGGCCCCCATTAGCTTTAAAGCGTCTCTTCTTTGCAGTCCTTTCATAAATTCTCCTTTAAAACGAGTTTATGAAATGCTACCTAAAAAAGGCCGCCCTATCCGTAACAATGTTACCTTAAAACGAGAATTTTAAGAAACTAGCCTTATTTCGCCGCGGCTTTGCGTTATTTGCCCGCTTCTCTCAAGCTCTTTAAGCACCCTAGATACCGCTTCTCTAGCGCTTCCTAGATGATTCGCCAGCTCTTCATGAGTTATTTTTATAAAATTTTCGTTTAGATTTTCGATGCTTTGAGATAAAAAATTCATAATCCGCGCCGAAAGCGGCGAAAACAAAGCCTGCTCCATAACGTTTATCGTTCTAGCAAACCGATCGGCTACGATTTTTAGAGTAAAATTTAAAATACTCGGATATTTTTCTTTAAGAGGCTTGTAAATTCGCGCCGGAATAACGATAATCTTGCTATCCTGCTCGATTTCGACGCTTACTTTATTTTCTAGCGAATTTATAGAACAAGTATCGCAAAGCACGCAGCTCTCGTCTTTAGTTAGCCTAAATATCGTTATTTCCTTTGCGCTAGACGACACGAACGCTCTTAAAACGCCTTTTAGTATAAGTATAAATCCGAAGCAATCGTTTCCGGAGTAAAATATATCGCCCTTTTTTACGGTTTTTAGATACGCTTTATCAAAGATCGCATTTAGATCCTCGCTTGCTAGATCGAAATTATTCGTAAATCTCTCGCGCAAAATTTCTTTTAACTCTTCGCTTAGCATTTTGTCCTTTCGTGACTTCGTTACAAAAATTTAACCTTATTATAGGTAATATTGCATAAAAATTTAATACGAAAAAAAACAATGCACGACATTAAGAAAAACGACCCGCAAAGCAAAATAAAATCGCTGCCGATTATGCTTTTTGCCGGTACTATGGGGCTTGGAGGGCTTTGCGTAGCCTATAAGAAACTAAGCGAGATATTTGATTTACCCGGCGAGATATTCTCGATGCTTAGAGCGCTAGACTGCACGGTATTTTGCCTGCTTTTGGCGTTTTATTTCTTTAAGCTTTTAAAATTTAAAGAAGAGGTAAAGGCCGAATTTTTGCACCCCATAAAGATAAATTTTTTCGGTGGATTTATCATCTCGCTTTTTCTTTTAGCTCTAGCCTACAAAGACGCGCCGCGATTATACTACTCGCTTTTTTACGCGGCTTTAGGCTTGCAAACGATTTTTACGCTTTATGTAATTTCTTTTTGGATCGACGAAAAATTCGATATCGCGATGCTAAATCCGGCATGGTTTATCCCGGTAGTGGGCAACTTGTTAATTCCGATCATAGCCGAAAAATCTCAAGCAATCTGGTATTATTTTAGTTTGGGGTTATTTTTCTGGATTATTTTATTTGCCGTTATATTTTACAGGCTAGTCTTTTGCGATAAGTTAGCCGACAAATTCGTCCCAACGCTAGTCATTACGCTAGCGCCGCCGGCTATGGCATTTCTGGGATATGTAAAATTAACAGAGCAATTCGACGCTTTTGCGGCGATACTGCTTAATATAAACGTATTTTTCGCAGCGCTTATACTTTTTTCGTATAAAAGATTTATTAAACTCAAATTCGCCCTATCGTGGTGGGCTTTTACTTTCCCGACGGCCGCTAGCTCCATAGCGTTTTTAAAGGCTTACGAAATTACGCAAAGCGATTTTTATTTAGTTTTAGGAGTCGGCGCTTTTGCGGTTCTAGTCGCTTCGATTTTGATGGTCGGATTTTTAACGATTAAATCTATAATAAACGGCGAAATTTTTTCGGAAAAATAGCCTTA
>CAUSWS010000034.1:0-9779 GCA_963535265.1 uncultured Campylobacter sp.
TAAATTTACAAGGATGGTTTGGTTAAGATAATTGTATATTTAAATTTAATTCGAACTAAAACTGGTAAGATTAAGTCAGCCACTGTGATTTTCTATCATACTTAGTATTTTATTGGTAGAGTTTTAAGCGATATCACCTCAGATTTTCATATTGACAAATGGCAGTCAAAATTTTTTCTCAAAATGAGCAGCGCAATAACCATTTTTGGAATATTACACAAGCTTTTTTATGCTGCGACCTAACTTCCCAATAAATTTTTACTTCATAACTTTATCCAGTAACGATTTGTAGCTATCTACTACGTCATAGACCACACTATCACTACTTATAGCCTTAAAATGCTCCTTTGCGCAGTAGATTTTAGATTCTTCGACGCGGCGAAGCTGCATAGAGTTCATAGACCCCTTAGTCTCTGCAACAAAATAAATATGCTTAATATTGCCCTCATAAAACGCGATCGCCCAGTCGGGGTTGTATTTTCCCACAGGCGTGCTTATATAAAAGCCACTTGGAAGCTTAACATAAACGGCAACGTCCTTGCTCGCATCTAGTTCCATTGCAAAATTCTTCTCATTTGTCGAGTCATATACGACATGATCATAAAGATGCTTTTTTGTTTTAACCGCATTTTTGTCTAGCTGACCTTTTATCGTAGGATCCGTAAAAACTGCAGTATCGTATTTTTCATCTAGCGCATTATAAGTAATATGCTGTATAATCGCCGTCGCTTTTTCATCATTCTTAAGAGCAGCTACTTTTCTTTGAGAATTTTAGACTCTAACGCTAAAATTTGCCTTTGTAAAAGCTCCTTTTGCTCCAACCTAGCTACAGACTCCTTGAGGCTTTCGCCTAAAATCAAATTTTGTAATTTATCGCCAGCTATTTGACGAATAAAATTTTCATAGGCTGTGTCAAGATTTAAGCTTTCTAGCTTTAAATGCAAATCTTGCTTGTTTTGCCAGTCGGTATAGTAGTAAGAATTTACTTTAAAAGCCATATTTCCAGATATAGTGGCCTCTTTGTAGCTAATGCAAACTTTATATCTGTCTTGGTACTCTAAGATAAAACTATATGATATGGCGCCAGCCTATCTATGTGGCGCAATAGCTCACCATCTAGGCTTGGGCTCTTTAAAGATACCTCAAAGACTTCGAACTCTTTTGCGAGATCGCCAGCTGCAAGATTGGTAGTTGAGGACGCAATTTTATTGCTCCAAATAATTTTATCTACTTGCCCTATGAATATTTTTTTCAAAGCAGGTGATATCTCTAAATTCTAAGTTCTATCTTACATGTTTTATAATCCATATTAGCAAGATTAATTTTAACTTTTTTATCCACAGTGAACAATTCTCTTATTAATTATAAGGTAACTAATAAATCGTGTGGTTTCTAATATACTAAAATAGACTCAAAGGTCGTTATAGCACTCAAAAAAGGATAAAGAATATAGAATAAGTTTTAGAAAATCTGATTAAAATTTTAAAGATCAATAAGATAAATTATCATAGAATAGTGAAATATCGTTTTGGATAAGTTCGAGATGATATTTAATGGGAAACAATATGAAATTTAAAGATTTTAAAGAAAAAAACAGTAGCAACTATGACTTTTTCACAGCTGATGAGATGAGCTATAAAGAATTTGTACAATTAAGCTTTAAAGAGTTTTTAACTAGCGATAGTGGCTCAAAGTGGCAGCTTGACATAGATGATAAAAGGTTTAACTCGTTTCCAAATTTCACCCAAAAACATCAAATTTGCATATCGAATTTAGACTATGAAGATAATGTTTTTCAGTTTAGAATTTGCTCTGAAAACAACGTATCAAGCCTTGGCTACCGCATGTTTACGAGCTTTGATAGCATACATAAAGACTTTGTCACAGACGATATCAAGTACTCTGATGAAGTTATGATGGACCTAAAGCTTGGCGAGCTTAAAGAGTTTCCTTGCATATCAAAATGCGGCTGGTGGATCAAAGATATCTGGCGAGATATGTATCCTATCTTAGACGAGACTAACAGCGAGGAATTTGTAGCTGGCATTATAAAAAACGAATTTACCAAAAAGATGACCGAGATAAATGAGTGCCTAAAAAACGCTCAAGATGGCGGAAAGCTTGACGAAATTATTGCTAAACTAAAAGATAAAATCAACTAAATTTAGAAATTTCCACCCACAGCACAAGAGCTAGCTGGATATGAAGTAAGTCCGTAGTCAGCCGACTCCACGTTATAAAAGTCCAAATTTGCACTTCGTGAGATGATATATTCAAAGCCTTTTTGATTTAGCTCGATCAAAATTTCAAGCTCCGTATCTCTTTTGCAGACTATGCTTTCAAAAAAGTGAGAGAAGAAAGAAATTTTGGTATTTTCCTTTTGCATTGAGTGATTTAGCATGAGCTCCATGTTGCTAAAAATTTTAAAGATAGTTTGATTTGTCTCAAATTTACCAAATCTAGCATAATAATTTTGCAAATTTGCGTCATTTAGTACGATGTTTTTGGTGCAGTTTTTAGTGATCTGCTCGTAAATAAGACCAAAAATCTCAATAGAGGCATTTTGATTATCCATCACTCTATTTTCGTGATTTGTGACTACTACAAAGCCATCTTTTATCTCGTATTTTTCATTTTTATAATAAAAGCTAACATTTGCCACCTCTTGCTCAAAGCGCTTTTTATAAGCAAAAGAGAGATAGTTTAAAACGCCCATTTTATCGATAATAGCTGAGCTTCTTACGCCACCATCTAGCTCGTGCTGCATGAAGTATCTTATGAAGCTACCTTGCTCTATATCAAAGCTATTTAAATACTCGATCTTATCAAGATAGATGCAGCGGTAAAGCTTTACAAATTCTGGATTTAGCCTAACATTTATCTCATCTTGTAGCTCGCCATATTTGTCGGTTTGCTCTGCATCTATAAATTCGATTATATTCATCTGCTTTTCGATCTTGTCTTTAACAAAGATCGAAATTTTCACGTCCTGCATCTCATAAAAGCACTTTATCGTATCGGTGGCACTTTTTGTGATATCTGTTTTAAATTTCTTAGCAAGCTCTGCTTTTTTAAGGGTAAGTGAAAAGTTGCCATTTTTTAGTTTATTTTGTGAGTACAAAAGATAGAGTAGCTGCTCATAGACCATGAGATGTGAGTAGGTTAAAAATGTATTATCCACCACGATGACGTAGTAGCAACGTGTTATAGAGTACCTTTTATTATTTTGCAAAAATTCATCATAAATTTTTAATTTGCTTGGGGATTTACATACCTTAAAAACATCATATGATTCCAAAAATATATTTTCCATTACCACCCCTTTTTACCTTATGCAAAAATATTACATAACTATTCTTTAAGCTAATTTGAATTTACAAACTAATTAATAAAAATAATTCTATAAAAATTAATATTAATTTAATTAAATATAGATTAATTATATAAAATATTTTTGTATAAATCTATTTTTGTTTACAAATTTTTATTTTATAAAGTAGAAATTAGCTATAAAAATATATTTTTTAAACTAAATTTAATAAATATAGTTATATTATTTTTCTCAGATAAGCATGCTTAGATTTTAAAATTTACAAATTGGGAGCTCAAAATGGAATTTCTAATTTTGACACTATTTCTGATCAGTGGTCTTATCTTATATATAAAGCCGCAGATGAAAAAAATAGCAACGTCCTGCTTGGCTTTGGGGTGCGTAATACTGGTTGCACTAGAGTTTTACGTAAATTTATGGGTAGTCTTGCCAATAGGCAACTTTTAGGAGGGCAAGATGCAAACGAAACAAAATGAAATCCCAGCAAACGAACAAGGCTTTTTTAACCTTATGTCACTAGCCATCACCGCTCTTGTGGCACTTCCAGTTGGTATCGCCTGCTTGGTGCTTGGCTTTGGACTAGGTGATAACCCTTGCATAATGTGCTGGGCCGAGAGGATCACGATGATAGCTATCAGCCTAATAGCACTTTTCATCATCAGGTACGGACTAAAGCCTGGCTATCTGGCAGCACTTTTACTAATGGCTTGCTGGGGCATATTTAACGGCTTTATCCACTACAGCCTAGATGGAACATTTGGTGGCTATCTTGACATCAAACAAGGTTTTGGCCTTGAAATTTTAGGTGCCCACACTCAGTTTTGGGTTATGGTTGTTGATTTTTGTGTGATCATATTTTTGGCTCTTATATTTTTGTTTAGCAAAAACTTAGGCCTTATAATGCAAAAAAGCTCAAATGGCGAATACGGCGACTTTCTAAGCTACTTGCCACTTGGCAAATTTGCAAATTTGGTCTTTATCGTGATCATACTTGCAAACTGCGTTCAAGCCTTTATAGCTTCTGGTCCACCACCATATCTAGGATCTAGCACACCACCTAGAATGAGCATCGATCCTTCAAAATGGTTCTGGGAAAAAGACCACTGGGATAGCTCACTTGACTTTAGATTTGACTGGAACCCTGAGCTTCCAGACCTAGTAAAGTAAGGAGTAAAAGATGAGAAAGATAATATTTTTTATCGCATTAGCAAGCCTTGCTTTTGGTTTTAGCTTTGACATGGATAGCAAAAATGGAGCTATCCAAAACATAAAAGAGTTAGGCCTTAAAGATACGCTCACTCTAAATTTGCAAAATGATAATGCAATAACTGGAGCTGACTACGATGAAGGCAAAAAGCAGTTCGCTCTTGTCTCAAACGACAATGAATTTTACATCGCAGATGAGAATTTAAAGCCTCTAAGTTATGCTAAGCACGACCGCCATTTTATAATGGAGATGGAAGCAACAGTCGGAGCTACTTGGTACAAAAAAGAGCTTGGCATGATAAGTTACAACAAGACTTTTGTCTTCTATGAGCCAGCTAGCAACCTTAGTAAAGATGAGCAAAATAGCCAGTGGAGGCACCTATTGGCTGGATATGACGCGTGGAAGCTAAATGACCTTGGTAACAAGGGCAGATTTTCTACCATTAGATCAAAACAGCAGTACATCTTAGGCTGGGACTACCTAGAAAGTGAGAATAAATTTTTCACAGCTAGCGTGCCAAATGACGTTAGAGACTACTGGAGTGTCGCTATATTTGACGGCGACGATAAGATGATCTTAGAAGAATTTGTACCAAAAGCTGGAGCAAATTTACAGCTAAAAGAGGGTAGAAATTTAAACAACTACTACATTACTGGCATCGACGTAGAGCCCGATGCGCTCTATCTTTTAAGCAAAAATTTCTCAACTATTTTAAAGTTAAATTTGACCACCAAAGAGATAGATGAGGCGTTTAGTTTTAGTGGGGCAAATAACCCAAGAGCATTAGCGATCAAAGATAATAAATTTTACATCTTCTCACGAGAAGGCAAAGAAAATAAAGTTTTTATCTTTGAGATGAAATAGCCATCAAATTTAAGGAGAAAACATGCAAAGACGTTCTTTCCTAAAAGGCACCGGAGCAGCTCTAGCAGCAGCTGGAACAGCTCCTAGTCTATTTGGTATGGAGCAATTTGAGGTGGATTTTAACCCAAAATCCTATAAGAACGAGGAAAATGTAGAGTACCACTACCTAACCTGTCCTAGAAACTGCCGTGATGCCTGTTCGATGATCGCTGAGATCAAAGACGGCAAAATGGTAAGCATAAAAGGCGATCCAAAACACCCTCTAACGCAAGGCACAGTCTGCGTCAAGGGCCACACCTACGCCATGCACCTATATAACGCCGACCGCATCATGCACCCTATGAAAAGAGTCGGCAAAAAGGGCGAAGGAAAATGGGAAAAGATAAGCTGGGATCAAGCCCTAAAAGAGATAGCTGCAAAGCTAACTGAGATAAAAGAGAAATTTGGCGGAGAGGCTTTGACTGAGTTTGTCTACTCTGGCAACGAAGGACATATCTCGAAAACTATCGCACCGGGAAATTTCTTTGAAAAATATGGAGCCACAAGGCTTGTTAGAAACCCTTGTGACTGGCCAAGATACGCGGGTACTCCTAGCGTTATAGGTACTGACTTCTCAAAAGATGCACTTGAGATCGATGAGAGTGATATGTACATTAGCTGGGGATCAAACGAAGCTTACACGGCCGTACACTGGATAAGATTTGCTCACCGCGTTAAAAAAAGAGGCGGAAAGATCATCGTTATAAATACGATAAGAATTCCTCTTGCAAACCAAGCTGATATGTTTATCCAGCTAAAACCATCTAGTGACCCTGCATTTTGTCTAGCGGTCTGTAAATTTTTAATAGAAGAAGATCTATATGATCATGAATTTGTAGAAAAATACACAACAGGCTTTGAAGATCTAGTGCACGAGTGCTCACTCTATACCTATGGCGAGCTATCTGAGATGTGCGGAGCAAGTGTGGATCAGATAAAAGTCTTTGCTAGAGAGTATGCTCACGCAAAAGCACCAGCTATCATGCACGGAGACGGCGGACAAAGACACTTTAACGGAGCAAGACTTGTTCGTGCGGTTACATTTTTACCAGTTTTAACTGGCGCCTTGACAAAGCTTGGTGGTGGACTATTTTGGGCATATGTGCATGTAAAAGGCTGCTTTAATTTCGACAACTGTATGCCAGACCTATCTCCAAAAGATAAAGATGGCAAAAAGATAGAAAGACAGCAAGTAAGCTATATAGAATTTGGTAAAGGCATACAAAAAGAAAATCCAACATATCTTGACAAGCCTATAAACACGGTCATTAGAGCATGTATCAACTACAACTCAAATTTAATGGTAACAGCGCCAAATACAAATTTGATCAAAAAACGCATAATGGACGATGACTTCTTCTTAGTTGTCCTTGATCCATATGATATCGATACTTGCGACTATGCTGACTATGTGCTACCTGGTGTTACATTTATGGAGAGTGAGGATATCCAAAACGACCAAATTTCTGGATATGTTTGTTACAACGCTCAAAGTGTAAAACCTCTTGGCGAAGCTAAGACAAATTTAGAGTTCTTCAACGCTCTTGCAAAAGCGATGGGCTATACAGAAGAGTGCTTTAACTGGGATAGTGAAACAGTTTGCAGACGCTTTTTGGATACAGAATTTGCCAAAAAACAAAACATCACCTATGAAAAACTAAAATCAGTCGGCTGGATTAAGCCATTTAGAACGCCTGAAACGATGAAAGATCAGTTCCCGTACTACCCTTATACACCAAAAGACAAACTAATATTTGGTACAAAGAGTGGAAAATGCGAGCTTTACTCACAAACCTTTAAAGACGCAGGATATCATCCAGTAATAGACCTTGAAACTGACTGGGACTACTATGAAAAGAGCAATAAATTTGGAAAAGACTATCTCAAAAAATATCCGCTTTATTTCATGACGCCAGGTACTCAGCTCCAAGACAACTCAAACTGGGGCAATATGCCTTATATCCTAAAAAGGGTTATCGTTAAAGGCAATGCTGAGTTATTTATGACACGTGAAGATATGGAGGCTCGCGGTATCAAAAACGGAGACACAGTTGAGGCAACAAATGAAAAGGGAACAGCCGTCTTTACAGCAGTCGAGACAAATCAAATGAACCCAGGCATAGTCTATGCGTGGAACAACATCTGGGTAAAAGTGACTAAATCAAGAACTGGGGCAAATATACTTTGCTCTGATGGCGTTAGTGACCTAGGAAATGGCTCAACCTATACAGCTAGCTTTTGTGAAGTAAAAAAAGCAGCTAAACAAGAGATGTAAAGGGGTCTAAGATGAAAAGAAAACAAGGTTTTTTATTTGATTATAACTTTTGTATAGGCTGCAAGGCTTGTGAAATTTCATGTCAAGTCTATCACAACCAAGATCCAGATATCAACTGGAGACATGTTGATGGCCTTATGATACACGAAGATGGCATAGAAAAAGAGATCTTTATAACTCACTCTTGTCATCACTGCGATGAGCCAGCCTGTATGGATGTCTGCCCAGTTGGAGCATATATCAAGCTAGAAAATGGTGTCGTACAGCCACTTCATGATAAGTGCATAGGCTGTGGATACTGCTTGATGGCTTGCCCTTATGGCTCTATCACAAAAGGCAAGGACGGTAAAGCTCAAAAGTGCAATCTCTGCGCTGAAAAACTTGAGCGTGGCGAAGAGCCAGCTTGTGTAGCAGGCTGTCCGTGTGGAGTACTAAAACTGGTTGATAGCAACGTCAGCGACAGCGCTGGTATGCAAAAAGAGATGCCAGGCTTTAAGCACTTCTTTACCAAGCCAAACATCCGCTTTTATCCAAGAATGAAGCGAAACGAATTCATACACTAAAGAGTAAAAGATGGGTAAGATCAAAGAAAAGCTTAGCGTTAGCCTTAGTGTTGAAGACTTTTTAAGGCGATTTTTCTTAGTAGAGCTTAGAGAGCAAAATTTAGATGAGCTCATAAGCCTAAGCCTTAATTTTAGTGATAAATTTAAAAATCACAACTTCATACTTTGGCTAAATAAGTGCAAAGATGATCTAAATTTGCTAGACGAGCTAAGATATGAATTTAACAGGCTTTTTGTAGGGCCAAGACACCCAAAAGCTGAGCCATATGAGTCGGTTTATTTTGATTATAAAACGATGTTTGGCGAGAAGACTATGCAGGTGCGAAGCTTTTATGAAAGCTCTGGACTAAAGCTTAGTAAAGAGCAGTTTGATAAATTTCCAGATGACTTCATCGGATACGAGCTGCAATACCTTTACTTTCTAAGTTTCAATGCCTTACAAGCAGACGAAAAAGAGAAAATGGATGAAATTTTACATAAAAAATATGACTTCATCCGCACTCATCCGTTTGAGTGGTTTTATAAATTTAGCTCTCGCTGTAAGGAAGCTACAAATTTAGAAGCTTATGTGAGCTTTGCTGATTTTTTAAATTTATATCTTGAAAACGAGATAGAGCAATCAAGAGCTCTTCTAACTTTTAAGAGTTAAAGGATAGATAATGGAACAAACAACTTGGGGATGGCTCATAGTCATCTATCTATTTTTGGGCGGTTTAGGCGCCGGGGCATTTTTGTGCTCGGCTTTGGCTTATAAGGGCTTTTTGGGCTCGTTAAACGAGAGATTTTATAAATTCGGCTTTCTGCTAGCACCCGTTGCGGTAATAATAGGAACTGCGCTTTTGCTATTTGACTTGGCACCGAGCGCCGCGATAAATCCTCTTAAAATTTTACAGCTTTATACGCGCCCGGTTTCGATGATGAGCATAGGTACGTATCTACTTACGTTTTTCATCGTAGTCAGCGTTTTGGTGCTTTTGCAGATCAAGAAGAGCGGTAAAATTTGCGATATGATGCTCACGCTCGGAGCTATTTTGGCGCTTGGAGTGATGGGGTATACCGGGCTACTACTTTACGTCGTAAAGGCGATCCCACTTTGGGCTAGCGTATGGCTGCCGATTTTATTTACGATCTCCGCGATCTCTACGGGGCTTAGCGCAAACGCCGCCGCTACGCTAAATGCCGGGCACGGCCTAAGCCACTGTGCGCATAAATTTCACGTCGTGTTAGTCGCGCTTGAGATTGTTGCGGTGCTAGCGCTATTTGCTAGCGTGAGAAGCGAGGCTGCGGGCATGGCTAGCGTGACTAAGATAGTCAGCGGCTCGCTTGCGCCGATGTTTTGGATAGGCTTTGTCGTGTTTGGGCTTGCTTTGCCGCTGCTAGGCGGAAGCAAATTTATGCTTCGCAGCTGCAGCGTGAATGCGGACGGCAGTGTCTGCGCGCACGGTGGCGAGGAGGTAAAAAGCTGTGTTTATAACGAATACGGCGTGCTTGTGGGCGGCT
>CAUSWS010000035.1:0-9732 GCA_963535265.1 uncultured Campylobacter sp.
ATGTATCTCATTTTAACTCTTTTATTATCACTTTTATTTTATTTTTGCTATCGATAAATTTGACGTAGTTATCGCAAACTTCGTATTTTATAAAATAAGAACTTAGATCTTGTCTAAAGCCGCACTCTGTAGTGCTTAGATCTTTGCCGTCATAAATTTTTTGTCTTTGCAAAATCTCTTCAAAAAGGCTCTCATAGTGTGGCGCTAGAAAAAATTTCTCGTTAAATTCAGTCTTTTTAAAACAAGCGCTATTTACGCAAATTTTGTCCTTTATATTTATATTTGCGGTATTTACGCCAGAGCTATAAATTTGCAAATTTAGATCATTTTTGTATGTGTGAAAAAATCCAACATCATTTATCTTTATCATCGGAGAAAATAAAGTGACCTGAAAAGCTTGCGAACTTTGCGGTGTTTTAGTCGCAACACAGCCTGAAAAAATGAGAGCAGATAATAAAACAAGTGAAAATTTCTTCAACGATTTGTCCTTTTATGTAAATTTAAGTTAAAAAGTAATATAATCCCAACTTCATAACCGACCGTGGCCCATTCGTCTAGCGGTTAGGACATCGCCCTTTCACGGCGGTAACACGAGTTCGAGTCTCGTATGGGTCACCACTTCTAAAAGACAAAATCTTATCCACATAAGCTTTAAAATTTAGTTAATCCAAATTTTCAGCTTTTTTAAAGACAAATTCTTAAATTTAATTGTTGTAAAAAAGATCAAATTTCATGTTTAGCAAAATTTAAAAAGTAGGTTTTGCACGAGTATAAAAGTAAAAAGCAGTTAAATTTAGCCTTTTAATAGGCTCTAAATTAACTGCTTAAATTTACATCTGATGTGGCTTACCTAGCAAAAATCCCTGCGCATACGAAATTCCAAATTTCTTTATATACTCTAGAATTTCTTCATTGCTCACAAACTCAGCCACGATCTTATAGCCTTGTCTTCTAGCAAAGCTCACGATAGTCTCAACCAAAACTCTTGCGTTTTCGTCAGTTGGTAGCTTTTTGATGATCGAGCCATCTATCTTGATGTTATCTATATCAAGCTCTAAAATTCGGTAGTAGTTAGAGTAGCCAGAGCCAAAGTCATCGATTGAGATTTTACATCCATATTTTTTAGCTCTTTTTATAAATTCATTTGCCATGGCGTAGTCGCTAAGCTCTTCGCTCTCTAGCATCTCAAAGCAAACTCTACTTGGATCTGGGCAACTCTCTAGCTTTTCATCTAAAATTTCTCTCACACCAGGATCTGTTAGATCCGAGCTTGAAAGGTTGATAGAAAATGTATAGTCTGGATATTTTTTCACTAGATCAAAGGCTAGAGCGATCACCTTTTTTGTTATCTGAAGATAGAGTTGCGTTTTCATCGCGATCTCTAAGAACTCGCCTGGGTAGCGGATCTTGCCGTTTTGATCGACTATACGCACCAAAACCTCGTAGTATTTTGCCTCTGTCTCATTTTCTTGCACGTTAAAAATTCCCTGACACTCAACTATCACCTTGTCGTTTTCTAGGGCGTACTCGATGAGTTCGGTTATGAGTTGGTTTTTATAGTATCTCATCTCGATCGCGTCGTTTTCGAGATAGTAGTAGATCTCGTTGCCGCTATCACTTGCTTGTTGATTAGCTAGGATTGACTGCATTAGACGGTTTGTTTGCGGTGTGTCATTTGATAAAGATACGCCAAGAGTTATCTTGATACCAGGTAGGTTTTCAAATTTACCATCTATCTCGATGTTCATCCTGCTAAAGTTAAAATACTCTTTTATAAAGCCGATATCTCTAACGATGTCATCGCCTTGATACCATATATAAAACGCATCATCTTGAAATCTAAATAGCTCAGCATTTATAGAGTAGGTATCAATACAGAGTTTTAGTGTATTTGCCACCGCTTTTAACATAGCGTCAATAACCTTTGTCTGGTAGAAAAATCTTAGCATCTTGTAGTTTTTGATGCTTATGCTGATCACAATTCCATCTTTTTTCGCCTCTATCATCTCAGTCAGAGCAAAATAGTTTCCAAAGCCAGTTAGCTTGTCGATTGAGGATTGAATTTTTATCTGCTCATTTTTTTGAGTTAGCTCAGCAAGCATATTAAATTCTTTTGTCCTATCAAGCTTTATAGCCATGTAGCCCTCTAGCTTGCCCTCAAAGAAAAATGGCGCAAAACGTACTTTTTCATAAATCAAATTTCCGTTTCTTGTTCTGCTTATCAGTTCTTCACTTTCCCAAGAGATATTGTTTTTTATAGCATTTTTTATCTCAGCGTAAAAGCTCTCTGGGTGCATATTTGATTTTAAAATACTAGGTGTTCTACCAATAAGATCACGCATCTTATAACCTGTTTTTGCTTCAAAAGTTTTATTGACATATAAAAATTTATTGTTAGTATCACAAAAAATTACTGAGCTATATGCGGTATCTATAGTATCTTCTAAAAGTTTTATTTTTTTTAGATGACGTTTGATCGCTTTTGATTGATAAAAAAACAATATACATATAAATGTAAAACTTATTAGACATAAGAATTGGGCGATTACGACATTACGAAGCATTGTCATATGAGATGCAAGAGTGTATTCTCTAAAATTTTTTAATTTTTTCCCAAGTTCTATGTTGCTTGATTCTTCTGCTATTGTGTTTAGGCTTTTTGCAAAATCTAGTGCAAAAGAAGCTTTATCTAATATCAATATTGCCTTTGAATCATTTTTATAGAGATCTTTATATTTTTTTATTTGTTCTTCTGTTTGGTTTAATGTTGCTGGATTAATTATAGCTGTGCTTTTTATCGCATAAAATATTCCATTAAGTGGAGTAAATTTTTGTTCCGTATTTATTTCAAACTCGCTTGAAATTATATAAGTCGCCATAGATGAACTAGCATAGTTTGATATATCTACTAGTTTTCTTTTTCTAGTAAAGTCATCATTTAAGTTCTTTAAAAACTTAGAGTTTTTTTCTGTTTGAAAGATTTGAATGAGACTATTTAATTTATTAAGTTTACTTAAATTGCTATCAAAATTTATTAGATCTTTATTTACGTTATCATAGTTTAGACGAAGTATATTATTTTCTAGTGTAAATTTCAATCTATTGTTTATTAGTATAAGATTTAAAATGGTATCGTTAAATTTACCAATAATATTCATTGTTTGATTTGCTTTATAAATGTAAGTCGCACTACATATAAATATTATTATTAAAATAATTAAGGCTTTTAAGAAAAGGTTTGCTTGTTTATTATTCATTTAATATCCTAGGCTTGCGTCCGTTTAGTGTTAGCAGAAATTGATAAATTTGTTCAATCTCTTCATTATTTAAAGTGTGAAGTAGTTGATGATAGCTTACAAAGCTTATGACCTCCTTTAGATCATTCATGTCACCACTACTTAGGTAAGGGGCTGTTCTTGCTACATTTCTAAGTGATGGTACGCGTGAAAGGCGTTTAATGTCATTGACGTCTTTCAACCCAACACGTTGCATTAAATTTCCGCCTATATTTCTACCAGTGTGACAAGCTATACAACCTACTTTCGTAAATAGCTGAAATCCTTTTTTTGCTTTTAAACTTATGGCATCATTATTACCTGCTAAATATTCATCAAAAGGAGAGTCAATACTTAAAACAGCTTTTTCAAATTCAACTAATACGCTTACTATATTTTCATAGTTTACTCCATCATTAAATGCACTCTTAAATAATACTACATATTCACTTATGTTTTTTACTTTTTCAACTATATCATTTTGATTTGAATTTAGTTCATTTCTTGATATTATAGATTCGCTTACTTGTTCTTTTAGACTTCTGGCTCGACCATCAACAAAAAAAATAAAATTTAAAGCAGCATTTAGCACGCTTGGTGGATTTAATACCCCCTTTTGACTAGTTAGAGATGAATTTGATCCACTTAAGTTCCAGTATAAGTTATGACAAGTTTCGCAAGAGTAGTTTTCTTTTGTGCTTAATCTTTTGTCAAAGAAGAGTTTCTTGCCTATGTAAGCCTTTTTCTCATCGTATTCTGATGAAAGCACAGGCTCAAAAGAGGTATTTGCTATCAAAGTACAATAAAACATCAGTAAACAAAATAAAATTTTTTTCACTAAAATCTCCATATCTTTAACTAGCTTATCATTATATCTTAAAATATCTTTTTGGGTAACAAATTGATTAATTTGTAAATAAAATCATTAAAATAAGTGTTTAAGTGTTTATTTGTTTAAAAGAATGTATAATAAATACAAATTAGTTTAAGGAGTAAACATGAGAAAAGGTTTTTCAATGATTGAATTAATATTTGTAATAGTTATTTTGGGATTACTAGCTACAGTTGCTGTTCCAAGACTAACTGCAACAAGAGATGATGCTGAAATAGCTAAGGTTACAGCAAATATTCAAACCCTTCTCTCTGATTTAACTACATATTATACATCACAAGGTAAATTTTCTTCTGATATAAGCCAAATGACAAATGTACCATTAGAGATTGATGGCAATAATAAAAAAATAGCTGATATGACAGCTGCTGGCAAAAAATGTATAAAATTTACTTTGGTAGATTTTGTAACCGATACCGGTGATACCAAAGGAAAACCTGCTGTTATAAAAGTTGAAAAAGGGGCAAACCAAAACGATAGTCTTTGTCTTAAAATACTAGGCAATAAAGGTATCGAAAAATTATTAAATAATCAATTTAAATATATAAATGCAGCTGGTGCTGAAAAAGAAAGTGAAATTGGAGAATATCCTGTTAGCGGTCTTAGTGTAGCATTCTAGCCATTGCTTTAAGAAGTTTTTTTACGGATAAAACTTATAATAAGTCTCTATGTCTAATATTTTTACAACTAATTATTGGTTTTTTAGTATATTGTTTTGTATTGTAATTAATAGAATTATTAGATAATCATCTAAATTTAATACACTGGATAAGAAGTATTTATTATAGTGTTAAAGATTATTAAATTATTTCAAAACGCAATAAAATATAGTAATTTAAGAGTTAAAGCCATTTTGGAAATACATAAAAAATTATAAAATGTCTTGTTTTTATAAAATTAAACACAAAAACTATTCTTTTCTTGACAAGAATAATATTTTTAGATAAAATGCGACTTTTTAATGAGGTAGTGGCATAAACTTACAAACACGACTCAGGCGGGGTGTAGCGCAGTCTGGTTAGCGCATCTGGTTTGGGACCAGAGGGCCGAAGGTTCGAATCCTTTCACCCCGACCATTTGTTAGATGGTGAGTGTAGCTCAGTCGGTTAGAGCATCAGATTGTGGTCCTGAGGGTCGTGGGTTCGATTCCCATCACTCACCCCATTTTGGGCGCTCGTAGCTCAATTGGATAGAGCGACAGACTTCGGATCTGTAGGTTATGGGTTCGACTCCTATCGGGCGCGCCACTTTGTTTTTATGCGCTCATAGCTCAGCTGGATAGAGCAACGGCCTTCTAAGCCGTAGGCCTCAGGTTCGAATCCTGATGGGCGTACCACTTATTATTGTTGTGCGGATGTGGTGAAATTGGCAGACACGCCAGACTTAGGATCTGGTGCCCCACGGCGTGAAGGTTCAAGTCCTTTCATCCGCACCATCCAAAAATTCTTAAATCCTACTTTCAAGACCTAAATCTATTTTCAAAATACAATCTGTTTTATCATATACTTAATTGATCTATTTTTAAATTTTTTAGCACTAAATTTGAATAAATTTGTGCTACAGTATGTTACATACTTTAGATAAAATCTAACATAGATTAATATAATTTAAAATATTTTGCTGTAAAATTTTCATAAAATTTAACTACTTGCATAGCCGAAAGGAGATTGCCGTGGGTCAAATTTTAAACGACACCCTAAGCCAAATTTATGAAAATTTAGGCGACGAAATAAAAAATTTAAACGTGCAGCGCGTTGTGGTTGGACTATTTTTTACAGGCGTAAAACTAAGCAATGGCGTTTGCGGCGTGAGCTACACCCTACTAAAGTCCTTTCCGCAGGCCGTTTGCTGTCCGTCGCAAGTCGCGGTAATGCCAAATTCTGGCAAAATCTGAGGCAAAAACATAAAAACTCTTCTAAAAGATTTATATAGCGATAGCCCTATCAAAAAACCATCGCCGTAGCCGCCCTAAACGCGCTTTCGCAGATGTGCTATGAGCGCTCTGGTAGTTCGTATGCGACCAAATTTAGGCCGATCCTTTTGATAAGTTAGCTATCAAGCGCAGCTCGTTTAGCGTGATCGTGGGTGCACTGGTGCCTTATATCAAATTTATAATGAAAAACGGCCTGGATTTTTACATTTTGGAGCTTGATAAGAGCGCGCAAAAAGTCGATGATCTCAAGTATTTTTACCGCAAGAAGAGGCTGTGGACGTGATCGGGGCGGCCGACAATCTCATCATAAACGGCGTCACGCTGCCAAACGGCACGCTGGAGGAGATCTTGAGCCTAAAAAAGAGCGGGGCCGAAGTCATCGTCGTAGGTCCAACCGTTTCGATGTCGCCTAAAGCGCTTTTTGATAGAGGCGTGAGCCATGCGGGCGGCGTCTATACTACGCATGCGGACGAGCTTTTGGACGTGATAGCGCAGGCTGGATCGGGGTATCATTTTTTCGCCAAATTTGCGGAGAAATTCGTAATGAGTCGCGAGAGTTCGACTTCTAAAATTTGGAAATTTAACGATCCAAATGCATAAAACTAAATTTGGTCAAATTTACAGGGTAGATGGGTGATTTCGTTTGTTACAAAATCGCTGGCTTGATATTAAATTTAAAACGAAAGTAGATAAAAATCAGTTTTAAATTTGTGCGAATTTATAAGAATTTTGTTGAATCCAAAAAAGGTCGAGCAAACCGCCCGACCCAAATTTGTGCTAGCAAATTTTAATAAAACGAACTAACCTTGCCCGTCAAATTTACCATGATATTTTTCATCTGAGTGTAGTGCTCGAGGATGATTTTGTGCGTTTCGCGGCCGATGCCGGAGCTCTTGTAGCCGCCAAACGGGCTGCCCGCCGGGATCTGGTTGTAGCAGTTTATCCACACGCGGCCCGTTTCCATCGCGCGAGCGGTGCGGATGGCGCGAGTGATGTCCTGCGTGAAGACGCCGCCGCCTAGGCCGTATTCGCTGTCGTTTACCATCTTTATCAGCTCGTCCTCGTTTTTAAATTTGATCACGACGCCCACAGGGCCGAAGATCTCCTCCCTTGCCACGCGCATATCGTTGCTCACGTCCACTAGCAGCGTCGGCTCGACGAAGCTGTCGCCCGCAGCCGCGAGTTTGCCTCCGACGGCGATTTTGGCGCCTTCTTTGACGCCGATGTTGATGTACTCGACGATCTTGGCGGCTTGTTTGGCGTTGATTTGAGAGCCCATCTGTGTCTTTGGATCGAGCGGATCGCCGACTTTTAGATTTTTAAATTTCTCTACCGCTGCGGCGATAAATTTATCGTAAATTTTCTCCTCGACAAATATCCTGCTGCCCGCGCAGCAAACTTGCCCTTGGTTAAATAAAATGCCCATCTGAACGCCGTCTAGAGCCAGGTCAAAGTCCGCGTCGGCATAGATGATGTTGGCTGATTTGCCGCCTAGCTCGAGCGTTGCTGGGATGATTTTTTCAGCTGCAGAGATAGCGATCTCGCGTCCGATCTCGGTCGAGCCGGTAAATGCGATCTTGTCGATGCCGCTGTGTTTTTGCAAAAACGCTCCTGCGCCGCTGCCTTTGCCCGTGATCACGTTTACGACGCCTTTTGGCAGCACATCTTTGATGAGGCGCATTAGCTCTAGCACGCTCAGACTGGTTTCAGACGACGGTTTTAGCACGCTCGTGTCGCCGGCTGCGATGACCGGAGCTAGCTTCCATGCCGCCATCAAAAACGGGAAATTCCACGGCACGATCTGTGCTACGACGCCGATAGGCTCGCGCAAGATGAGTGAGAGGTGCTTTTCCTCGAGCACGTTTGCGCTGCCCTCTTCGCCCTGGATCACGCCTGCAAAATACCTAAAATGCTCCGCTGCGTACGGCACATCCACGTTTAGCGTCTCGCGGATAGGCTTGCCGTTATCCATCGTCTCGACCGTAGCCAAAAAGTCCTTGTTCGCGTCGATTATATCGGCGATCTTGAGCAAAATTCTGCTTCGCTCGCTCACGGTGCTGTGACGAAACGTCTTAAACGCTTCTCGCGCGGCCTTGACTGCGGCGTCCACATCCTCTTTGCTCGCGTCCGCGATCGCGGCTAGCTTTTTGCCGGTGGCGGGATCAAAGGTGTCTAGCGTCTTGCCGCCGCTTGCGGGGACGAATTCGCCGTTTATAAAAAGGCCGTATTTTTCTTGCAACTTAACCATTTTTTCTCCTTGATAGATTATTTAATAACTGAAATATTACTCCTCGAATATAAATAATTTGATAATTAGAAAATAATCGTTATCAAAAATTTGACAGGATTTTTAGGTTAAATTTGGGGAAATATTTTAAATTTGTGTCGCCGAGACCTGTATCTTTAAAATGTAAATTTAACTGCACTAAAATTTATAAAACCTAGCGATGCTTTGCGCAAGCAAAGCTATGTCGCCACCTTAAAAGCGTCGTAGGGGGAGGGGGATTAAAGGGGGTGGGGAGCGACTTCGCAATTCAAGCCCCCACCCCCTTTACAACAAAGAAAAAATAACCTTAAACGGTTGTTTTTTACTAAAGGAAGCCAAACTCGCAACGCTAAATTTAACCAAACCAAATTTAGCATCTTAAAGGTGCAGGTCTCAGTGCGTAAAATTTGCAAATTTGAAATTTGACTTCAAATTTGGACGTAAAAAGCGCACGCGAGGCAAGCCGCCAAGCAAATTTATTTCGCTAGATCGGCGAGAACCTTCGCCGCATGCTCCTTAGCTTTCACGCTCTTATACACCTTCGTGACCTTGCCGTCTTTGCCGATTACAAAGGTCGAGCGCACGATGCCCAGATACTCTTTGCCGTAGTTTTTCTTTACCTGCCAGACGCCGTAGAGTTTGGCTGCTTCGTGCGCGGGGTCGCTTAGCAATATGTGTTTTAGGTTCTGTTTTTGCGCAAAGCCGGCGTGCGACTTGACGCTATCTGGACTTACTCCCACGATCACGGTGTCTTTAGCGATAAAATCGTCGTAAAGCGCGCTAAATTCGCATGCTTCGGTCGTGCAGCCAGGGGTGTTGTCCTTTGGGTAAAAGTACAGCACGACGTTTTTGCCGACGAAGTCTTTTAGGCTGATACTTACGCCGTCACTGTTTTCTAGGGTAAAATTTGGCGCCGTATCGCCCGCTGCTAGCGTGATTTTTCGCTCTAGGTCCTCTTTTGAAAAGTTGCTCATTTTTGCTCCTTTCTAATCTCCTCAAGCGTCTTGCCGCCCGAGCCTATCGAGCTTGCGTCGTATGTCTCGATATAAATTTGCACTCGCTCGCGATTTTTGCCCAGCACGCGTACCATGGTGTCGGTCATCTCCTCGACCAGCTTTTGCTTTTGCTCTTTTGTCGGCTCCGGGCCTGCCATTTTGACGTTTATGAAAGGCATTTTTTCTCCTTAAATTTGATAAATAGAGACTAATTATATCAAAATTTAATCAATTGCCCGGATCGTTTACGCGTTAAAATTTAAGCCTTTATATTAATATTTAGCTTTAAATTTGATATTTAAGTAAAATTTAAAGATAGTATGATTATTATGTGACTTGGTAGTAGTAAAATTTGATAAATTTACCCAAAA
>CAUSWS010000036.1:0-9719 GCA_963535265.1 uncultured Campylobacter sp.
TATTTAGAGGTTAAAATTTTGAAAGCAGATATAAATTTAGAGCTATTTCTAGGTGAAGACACACAGGTTTTAGCAAAGCATATAGCGCTACTTAAAGCGATAAAAGAGACAAAAAGTATCACAAAAGCAGCCGAAGTTGTCGGCATTTCGTATAAAAACGCTTGGGACTGCTTGGATACCATAAATAATAAAAGTAGCAAACCGCTAATCGTAAGGGCTGATGGCAACAAGAAAAATAGCGGCTCTGAGCTTAGCGAATACGCAATGAAACTTATCAAAATTTACGACGCCATCCTTGAGACACAAAAGGACTTTTTGCAAAAAGTTTGCCAAAAGGTTGATTTTGAAGATGTTGATATCATAAATCTTCAAAGAATGAGTATGAACTTAAGCGCCAGAAACCAGCTCTCATGCGAGATCATTAGCATAAATAGAGGCGCTGTAAATTCAGAGATCATCGCAAAACTAAGCAATGGCAACACGCTTGAAGCCACCATAACAGTTGAAAGCGAGAAAAACTTAGGCCTAAAAGTGAGTCAAAAGGTTGTCTATATCTTTAAAGCGCCAGCTGTCATCCTCGCAAAAGATCTCGATCTAAAAATCAGCACTAAAAATCAGCTAAAAGGCGAGGTTATCGAGGCTAAGATAGGCGCTGTAAATGCCGAGGTCACGCTAAAACTAAGCGACGAGCAAACACTTACTGCCATCATCACAAAAGATAGCGCGATGGATATGCAAATAGGCGTTGGCGACACGCTAATGGCTATAGTAAAATCATCTCAAATCATTATAGGAGTATAAATGAAAAAGGTTTTTAAATTTTTATGTGTGGCGACGTTGCTTGCCATAAACGCACTTGGCGCAGAGGTAAATGTCTATGCAGCGGCAAATACGACCTATGCGTTTCCAGAGCTCATAAAAGAGTTTAACAAGCTTCATCCAGACGCTAAGATCAACCTAACTCTTGGCGCAAGCGGCGGCCTTGTCACGCAGATACAAAACTCGGCCCCAGCTGATATCTTCATGGCTGCTGATATGAGCTTTGCGCAAAAGGCCTACGACACAGGCTTTGCAGTGGCTGCTCCAAAAGTTTATGCACAAGGCGCTTTGGCGATCTTTTCTATAAGAGATGTGGACTTTAAAAAGGGCATAGAAGTGGTTCGCGGCCTAAAAGCTATCTCAATAGCAAACCCAGAGACCGCCCCATACGGCAAGGCTAGCATCGAGGCTCTTAAAAATGCAAAAATTTATGACAAAGTAGAGAAAAACATCGTCTATGCTCAAAAAATTTCTGAGACGCTTTCTCAGGCACTAAGTGCTTCAGACGTTGGATTTATCGCTGCTAGCGCGCTTTTTAGCGAGAAAATGGCAAAATACAAAGAGGGCATTAACTACATCTTAATCCCACAAGGGCTCTACACTCCGATCGATCAAGGTATTGTGCTTTTAAAACGTGCTGAGAGTAACGCCGATGCGAAGGCATTTTATGAGTTTATCTTGGGCGAAAAGGCAAGAGAAATTTTCAAGAAATTTGGCTACAACGTCCCTGCTAAATGATAAAAGCAAAGATCGTTCAAATTTTTAGCAAAGATGGTGTCAGCTTTTTTGAGCTTGAGTGCCTAAATTTGGAGACAAATTTATATATGCTAGCCTTAAATGAGGCTAGCAAATTTGCTCTAAATGACGAAGTGAGCTTAAATTTCAAAAGCTCAGACGTCGTTTTATCAAAGATAAAGCTTCAAGCTAGCTCTCTTGAAAATGAGCTAAAATGCGTGGTTACAGCCGTAACTCGTGGCGAAATTTTAAGCATAGTTAGCCTAAAGTGTGAGCAGCTTTGCTTTGAAGCTATCATCTCAGATCACGCTCTAAAAGGGCTAAATTTAGCGTTAGGCGAGCAGCTCTTTGCCTACGTTAAATCAACAAGTATCCACGTAAGCGCTTAAAAATGATAGAAATTTCTTGCAAAAAAGAGCTAAATGGTGGTGGCGGTAAATTTATGCTTGAGGCTGATCTTGCCTTTGAAAGTGGCGAGTTTGTCGCACTTTATGGAGCAAGTGGCGGGGGTAAAACGACAATACTGCGGCTCATCGCTGGCTTTGAGGCCCCACAAAGTGGCGTGATAAAGGTTGGAGATAAGATCTTTTTTGATGAAAATACAAATTTAGCCCCGCAAAAGCGAAATATCGGCTTTTTGTTTCAAAACTACGCCCTTTTTGAAAATATGAACGTCTTTAAAAATTTACTCTTTGCAAATAACGATGAAAATTTAGCAAATAAACTGCTTGAAATTTGCGAGCTAAAAAGCCTAAAAAACGCCAAGATAGGCGAGCTTTCAGGCGGTCAAAAGCAGCGTGTGGCACTTGCTAGGGCGGTTATGAAAAAGCCTGAAATTTTACTGCTCGATGAGCCACTAAGTGCCCTAGATAACGACATGCGTGAGAAGCTGCAAGACTATTTGCTAGCGCTTCACGATGAGTTTAAGATGAGCGCTATCTTAGTAAGTCACGACATAGCTGAAATTTACAAGCTTTGCAGCAAGGTTTTTGTCCTTGAAAATGGCAAAATTTCAAGGTCTGGCAGTGCGAGCGAGATATTTTTAAAGAGTGCAGGATCGCAGAAATTTGCATTTAACGCTAAGGTTTTGGAGATAAAAAAGCGCGACGCCATCTTTGTGGCAAGCGTGCTGATAAACCGCCAAATTTGCGAGGTCGTGCTAAGTAGCGCAGAGGCTCTGGGGCTAAGGGCTGGCGATACGGTCGTAGTTAGCACAAAAGCCTTTGGCGTAAATTTGGTAAAAGCATGATGAACGAGCTACTATCTATCGACTACGAGCCATTTTGGCTATCTCTAAAACTCTCTTTTATCACGACCTTTATCCTGTTTTTCTTTTGCGTTGCGCTAGCTTATTTTATGTCGCAAAAGAAATTCTTTGGCAAGGCATTTTTAGAGTCTATCATCTCGCTGCCTTTGGTGCTGCCGCCAAGCGTTCTTGGATTTTATCTGCTTATTTTTCTCTCGCCTTACTCAGCCTTTGGTAAATTTATCGAAGAGCTCTTTGGCGTAAGGCTAGTTTTTAACTTCACAGGCCTTGTCGTGGCAAGCTGTATCTACTCGCTGCCATTTATGTTTGGACCCATTTATGCTGGGCTAAATAGCCTAAAAAAGAGCCTTTTTGAGGCGAGCTACAGCCTTGGAAAAAGCAAGCTCGCGACTATTTTTAGAGTGATCTTGCCAAGTATCAGATCAAACTTACTAACCGCGATCGTTGTTAGTTTTTCTCATTCGATGTGAGATTTTGTCGTGGTTTTGATGATAGGTGGCAGTGTAGCTGGCGAGAGCAAGGTCGCTAGTATCGCTATATTTGAGGCGGTTGAGATGCTTGACTATACCAAGGCTCACATCTATGCGCTTTTGTTGTTAATTCTTAGCTTTTTCGTTCTTTTCGTCGTCTATCTCTTAAATTCAAAAAAAGCTTAAAGATATATAATAGAAAAAATTTAAAGGACGAAACATGATAAAAGTGCCTACAAGCATCTATCTAAGGACTTTAGACGGTAAAGAATTTGACTTTTCTGCCTTTGCAAGGAGCCATGACTGCGTGGTTTTTATCTACCCAAAGATAGGCGAGGATTTTGAGCTTTTAAGCGAACAGCTACAAAATACTGCAGGCATGAAAGGCTGCACAAAACAAGCGATAAACTACAAAAAACTTCTTAAAGAATTTAACGATCTTGGCTTTATAGTAGTAGCTATTGGCTCCCAAGATATCGCGGCTCAAAAGAAATTTGAAGAAGAGACTGCAACTGGGCTGATGTTTTTAAATGATAGCGAGTTTATGCTAGAGCGCGCGCTTGAGCTTCCGGTATTTGCAGCTTCAAATGGGCATAAATTTTACTTTCGTCAAACGCTTATCATAAAAGGTGGCAATATAAGACGTGCATATATCGTCGATGAGCCTGAAAATGACGCTAAAAATATGCTAGAAAAATTGCAAAATAAAGAGTACTAGGAGGGTAAAATGAGCCAAAATAGCAAAATCGAAAAATCTTATGATGAACTAACTTATAAATCAGCAGCATTTGCGCAGTCATCGCCCTATAAACTAGAGGCCTGCGCTACGCTCCTTGGTATCAATCCACCACCTTGCAAAAATGCAAAAGTTTTGGAGATAGGGTGCAGTTTTGGTGGAAATTTGATCCCATTTGCTGTAAATAATAAAGATGCAAGAGTAGTTGGCATCGATCTTAGCGGCGAGCAGATAAGGCGTGGCAAAGAGATCGTAAAGGAGATAGGACTAGAAAATTTAGAGCTGATACATGGCGATATCTGTGAGTTTAAAAGTGATGAGAAATTTGACTACATCATAGCTCACGGCGTCTTTAGCTGGGTGCCTGACTTTGTAAAAGAGGCTATTTTAAGGGTAGTAAGAGAAAATTTAAGCCAAAACGGCGTAGCATTTATTTCTTACAACACATATCCTGGCTGGAAGGTAAAAGATGTCGTGCGTGATCTCATGCTGCTTGCCTCAAAGGATAAAGAGAGCACAGAAGAGAGGCTAAAAGCTGCCAAAGAGGCACTTTTAGTCTATAAAGAGGTCTTACTAACAAGGCTTGGCGAAAATTATGAAAATAAAATACCTGCTAAGTTGCTACTTTATTGGATAGACATAGTGTTTGAAAAAGATGATTTTTATATAGCACATGAGTTTTTAGAAGAGATAAATGACCCATTTTATTTTAAAGACTTTAACGCCATGCTAGCTAAAAATGATCTTGCCTATCTTTGCGAATGCGGACTTGAAGATCTTTTTGTACCAGATCTTGGTATAGAGCATGTAGATAACTATAAAGATAAGAAATTTAAAGATAGGATCGATCTAGAGCAGTTTATGGATATGCTTAGCAATAAGGTCTTTAGGCAAAGTCTCATCGTGCATGCTAAGGCTTACGAGGGTGTGGCAAACAAACAAATAGGCCCAAACGATGTAAATAAAATTCATGTAGTAGCCGACTTTATAAAAAAAGATGATGGCTGGCACGATAAATTCTCTCTTATGCCTCAAGATATATCTTGGCTTTGCGAGGTATTTTATAAGATGTATCCAGCAAGTATAAATCTCTCTCAAATTTTAGAGATATTACCAGAAGATAAGCTCACAGTTTATAGCGCTTTTGTAAGACTTTTAACAAACTCAGCAAGCGCAATGATTGTAAAAGATGAGCTAAAAGATATAGAGTACGCTCCAAATTACTCAAGGCTAAAGACAAATTTAACTGGCTATATAAAGTACTTTTTAAATCACAAAGATAACGCAGACATTACCTTTGCAAACAAATTTGGTCTTACAGAACGGCTTGACAGGCTTGATTACTATATATTTTTACTACTTGATGGCAAAAATAATTTAGAAGAAATAACTGCCAAGAGTTTAAAATTTGTAAAAGAAAACAGCATAAAAATATCTGATAAAAATGGCAAAGAGTTTAAAAATGACAGATTAGTAGCTCACATAAAAAGTTACATCGTAGGCACGGCAAAGATAGCTAGCATGCTCTATTTGCTTGAGGAAATTTAAAATGAAAAGAATTCTTGCTATTATATTTTTTATATTTCTAGCAGGTTGTGCTAGCAAGCCAAGCGCGAAAAACCTAAATCTTAAAAGCAGCCTAAACTATGGCGGCGAAGAACTTGCAAAGATACTTGAGCAAGATGATGCAGTGGCGTTTAGTAGTAACTTGCGTGAGGGAGTTTTTATCTACATAAGTAGTGCTAAAGTCGCAAACTATCTTGGCGTAGTAAGGGCTGAGAGACACGCTAAATTTAGCGTAAAAGAGCTAAGCAAAAACGATCTTTTGATAAAAAGCGTCAATGATCTAAATCAAAGCTTTGATGCTAGTTTAGAGCGAGCTAGAGAGCTAAAATGTGGCACTTTGGTAATTAGACTAAAAGATAAATTTCAAGATTTAGAAGCGGCAAATAAATTTTTAGGACAAAACGAAAGCGCATTTTTAAAGATGAGTGGTGAGATAAGGTGCAAATAGCCTTATCCGCCCTGCTCTTTAAATTTACTTATAAGATTAAAAACTTCATCTTCTAAGCCCAAAGTATTTTTGCCAAAAGCTACGTAAAATGGGCTTTTTAGATCAGCTAGTTTGTAGCTTGGTTCGCATCTGTCGCTAGCGTTTAAGACCTTGCCACCGCTAAATTTCACTACCGCCTCGCCTGCAGCATTGTCCCAAAGATAGCTTGGGCTAAATCTCACATATATCCCGCCAAGCTCAGCTAAACGGCAAAATTTAATGGCAGATCCGATGCATTTTTGCTCTAAATTTAAACTATCTCTTATGAGCTCAACCTTTTTTATCTCGCCTCTTCTGCTTGAAAAGATGAAGTTATTTAAGCTTTTAGCTTTTTCATTTAGATCATCTCTTGCTACGACCTCATCATTAGCGCCTAAAATTTCTTTAAAAGCGCCGTTTTCATCAGCGTAAAAAAGCTCTTTGCTAACTGGGATAAAAATGACGCCAAGCACCGGCCTAGCCTCTTTTATAAGCGCTATACAAACGCAAAATTCGCCATTTCTAGCTAAAAATTCTTTCGTGCCATCAAGGGGATCAACTAGCCAAAATTCATCTTTATCGCTCTCTTGCAAGATGCTCTCTTCAGAGCAAATTTTTATCCCACTTTTACTTAGCTCTTTTAGTATCACCTCATTTGCCGCTAGATCAGCGCTAGTTAGCGGCGAGCTATCATCTTTTAGGCAGACTTTAAGCGCCTTGCCATTAGATGAGTAAATTTTCATAATCTCACTCCCAGCGCTGATGGCTGCCTTGATGGCTAAGTTTAAAAGCTCGCTCATTTTGGTGTTCTGTTTGTCTCTCCGACGTAGAGCTGTCTTGGGCGGACGATCTTTATAGTGTCTTGCTCTTTTAGCTCGATCCACTGGCTGATCCAGCCTGGCGTCCTGCCGATGACAAAGATAACGGCAAACATATTATTTGGTATGCCAAGCGCCTTTAGGATGAGCCCTGAGTGAAAATCAACATTTGGATACAAATTTCTACTTACAAAGTAGTCGTCATTTAAGGCGATCTCTTCGATGCGGTTGGCGATCTTTATAAGCTCTGAGCTAATGCCGATCTCATCCATCAGCTGATCTCTCATCTTTTTAAGCACCTTTGCGCGCGGGTCGAAGTTTTTATAGACCCTGTGACCAAAGCCCATAAGCCTAAATGGATCGTTCTTATCCTTTGCTCTAGCGATGTATTTATCGACGTTTGCGACCGAGCCGATCTCTTCAAGCTGGCGGATGACACCCTCGTTTGCCCCGCCATGAGCCCAGCCCCAAAGTGCGCCGATACCTGCGCTTATACATGCGTATGGGTGTGCGTGCGTAGAGCCAACTGTCCTAACAGTCGTAGTCGAGGCATTTTGCTCGTGGTCAGCGTGGAGCATAAAAACGGTGTCAAGTGCCTTTATCTCGATAGGCTTAAGATTGACGTGTTCGTATGGATAACCTCTCATCATGTAGAGAAAATTTTCAGTAAAGCCACGATCTAAATTTGGATATATAATAGGAAGGCCGCGTGAGTAGCGGTAGCTAAAGGCTGCGATCGTTGGGATCTTGGCGATTATCCTCATAGCCATCTCGTGATACTCTTCAGGCTTGTCCATATTTAGGTGGTCTGAGTAAAAGGCACTTAGCGCTGAGACTGCTGCCTGCAAGATCGCCATAGGGTGCGCCTTGTCTGGAAATGCATCAAATAGCTTCATCATGCCCTCATGTATGAAGCTCCTTTTTTTAAGCTCATCTTTAAAGCTTGCATATTGCTCGCCAGTTGGTAGCTCTTTGTTTAAAAGCAGGTAGGCAACGTCTAAAAATGTCTTATTTTCAGCCAGATAGGCGATGTCATAGCCCCTATACATGAGCTCGCCCTTTAGGCCGTCAATGTAGGTTATGGCTGAGCGGCACATCGCAGTTGAGGTATAGCCCCGATCAAAGGTAAACATCCCAGTGTCGCTAAAAAAGGTCGATATGTCGATGACGTCTGGCCCCATCGTGCCTTTTAGGATAGGAAATTCATAGCTCTTGCCAGTTCGGTTGTCGATTAGTGTGGCTGTATTTGATGACATTTTTACTCCTTGCTTTTTGATTGCATTAAAATTTTGATGATTATAGCTCCTATTATAGCTTGTGCGAGGCTTGCCAGGATGAAAGATGAGTAAGAATGGTCACTTATCTCGCCTGATTTGTGTGCGATAGTAGCAACTGCGATCAAAAGAGTGAGCGGCATAGACTGCGAAACTGAAAATAAAAATATCCCTCTAAAGCCAAGCTTGCCCAAAAAGAGCAAACTAGATACAACTCTCGTGCCAAGCATCGCTAAAAATATAAAAATAGCATCCTTTATCACTTCGCTAGATCCTAGGCTTGAAAGCTTGAAAGTAGAGCCTATGTGGATGAAAAATATCGGCACCAAAAAGCCAAAGCCAAAGCTTGAAAGCTTGTGTGGCAAGTCCTTTTTGTGATCAAAAAATGTCGTGATAAACATACCTGCGATAAACGCGCCAAAGGCGACTTCTAAATTTAGATATAGCATCAAAGCTATCATCGTGAAAAATACCGCGATGCAAAGCCTGATGTCCTTCTCGTCCTTGTCGTAGTGTGGCATAAGCACCACTTTAAGCCCCGGATACCACCAAAAAAGCACGTCCAAAATTTTAAAGCTAAGCACGCTGATAGCCAAAAATAGGATCAAATAGCCAATCGTTAGCCATAAATTTATGCTCGCTCCAAACTGCAAGTAAGCAGCGGTAAAGGTTAGAAGCGTGATGCTTAAAAGCTCGCCGATAGTTGCTATTAGCATGCTTAAATTTAGCCACTCTTGCTGCTTGCCATACTCCTTAAATAGCGTAAATATCATGCCAACGGCCATTATCGGGATGATGATGATGTAAAGCAGACTAAGCTCAAGTCCTAGCGTCAAGGCCGTGGCTAGAGCGTAGATGAGCGCTAGATAGATGAGCCCAAGGCGCAAAATTTTACGGTCGATGTTTATGAGCATCCTAAGGTCGATCTCCATGCCAGCTAGAAACATCAAAAAGAAAAAGCCAACTTCGCTGATGAGCTTAAACATCTCGTTTTCGCCGACAACTCCGATGTAGCCAGCAACCGCTCCAAGTAGTATCTCAGCAGGTGCGACTGGGATGCGTAAAATTTTAGAAATATAAGGCGAAGCAAAGACGATAAATGCCAAAACGACAAGGATGCTAAGCTCGCTTGCTTGGTGTAACTGCAAAAAGATCCTTAAAATAAAAATACCTGATTGTATAAAAAGCTTTGTTATTTTTTGATTAAGCTAAGCGAAATTTGGGCAAAATGGCGGCTATTTTTAGAAATTTGGAGTGAAATTTTATGCGTAAATTTAGCCTTTTTATTTTGATAACTTTTGGTGTCTTTTGCTTAGCAGATGAGCTAAATTTAGTTGAAAGTTTTAGATTTGATGGCAGCACATTTTACAAAAAGCAAGTGGTTAAAAATGAGAGTTTTTACTTTTTAAAAAACGAAGATATGGATGAGCACTTTGCCTCTTTTAGAGTAAAATTTGACAAAGATGTCAAGACAAAAAGTGAGCTAGAAAAGCTAAAAACGGCTCTTAAAAACAACAAAACCGTGCTTTTTAGTGAAGAAAATGATCAAATTTTAGCTCTTATAAAAG
>CAUSWS010000037.1:0-9629 GCA_963535265.1 uncultured Campylobacter sp.
TGTTTGAGCCAAGATCGATCGCTATAACCAAAATTTATCCTTAAAAATTTTTGCAAATTCTAACATATGATAATTTAGTATCATTTAAAGTGAGAAAATTCTAAAAACTTTAATAATTTTCAAGATATAATTTTGCTAAAAACTCTTACAAGGGGGCTTGATTGCTTCGAGATAACTTCTTGGCGTTAGTTATTTTTGCGATTTGCAGCGTTGGATTTTTCGTTTGGGGCTATCAATACATCCCGGCAAATAACTACTTTTTATTCTTGATCGCTGGTATGTTTGGCCTTTTTATGGCGTTTAATATCGGCGGAAATGACGTTGCAAACAGCTTTGGCACAAGCGTCGGCGCAAAAACACTCACACTAAAACAAGCTCTCGTCATCGCCGCCATTTTTGAGCTTAGCGGTGCGATATTCGCAGGATCTGAGGTTACAAATACGATAAGAAATGAGATCGTGAAATTTCCAAGTGACATAAACCCGATGAAATTTGTCATCATCATGATCTCAGCCCTCCTAAGCTCTGGTCTTTGGCTATTTTATGCGTCTAAAAAGGGTTTGCCAGTCTCGACAACTCACTCGATCGTTGGCGGCATCGTTGGCGCGGGACTTGCCATGGGTTTTATGATAAAAGATCCTGAGCCACTTAATATGGTCTCTTGGGGTGAGATCGGCAGGATCGCCGTTAGCTGGGTCATCTCGCCACTGCTTGGCGGCGTGATGTCTTATATTATATTTGGCTACGTAAAGAGCAAAATAATCGAGCCAACGCACGAGCTAAAGACAAATTTAAAAGCGCTAAAAGCTGAGAGAAAAGCCTATAAAGAAAGCTTCATAAAAGCGCTTAAAACAAAGCCAGCTGAGGAGCAGATAGCCACTCTTTCTAAGATCGCAGTTATCGATGAGGACGAGATCGAAACTACTGAATACAGCGAGTACCGCTCAAAAATTCGCATCATGAAAGATAGCGAAAAAGAGATAGATACCTTTAAAGCGATGAAAAAGCACATTCCTATCATCGCTGGATTTGCCGCAATGGTCATCTCATCAATGATGCTTTTTAAAGGGCTTGAGCATATAAATTTAGCCTTTAGCATCATCCAAACAGTCTGGATCATCTTCGTCATCGGCGCTCTAGCGTATCTTGCAAGCCTTGCTATCATAAACGTCATGAGCAAAAACGATAGCGAAAAGAGCATCAATAGAATTTTCTCATGGTTTCAAATTTTTACCGCTTCATCTTTTGCTTTTTCACATGGCGCAAACGACATCGCAAACGCAGTTGGACCATTTGCTGCTGTGCTTGATGTGCTAAAAACTGGCTCTATAAACGAAAGCTCACCCATACCAAGCATCGCAATGGTAACCTTTGGCATCTCACTTGTTGTTGGACTCTGGTTTTTAGGCAAAGAAGTGATCACAACTATCGGCTCAAAACTGGCTGAAATTTTACCTACGACTGGCTTTAGCGCGGAGCTTGCTTCAAGTATCGTCATACTTCTAGCAACAAAGCTTGGCATACCAGTTAGCTCTACGCATATCCTAATAGGCGCTGTTTTGGGCATTGGCATCGTAAATAAAAATGCAAACTGGAAAATGGTAAGACCTATCATCCTAGCTTGGCTCATTACGCTTCCTGCAGCTGCTATCTCATCAGCTATATTTTATTTTGCCCTTGCTAAATTTTTAGGTGTTTAGTCATATTTCTAAATAGCTAAACCACCCTATTTTTAGACATTTTTTGTATAAATTTATATGAAAGCTTGGCAAGTTGATCCAACCTGCCAAGTAAATTTGAAGTTATTTTTTCTTAATGATGATCTTCTCAGCATCGCTATCAATGGTGATCTCATCGCCACTTTCAAGCTCATCTTTTAAGATCATATCAGCGATCTTGTCTTCAACTAGCTCATAAAGCGCTCTTCTAAGAGGTCTTGCGCCATAAACTATGTCAAAGCCAGCTTTTGCGATAAATTTCTTAGCCTCTTCGCTTAAAACTGCCTTGATACCGCGGTTGTGAAGAGTTTTTTCAAGCTCCTTAAACATGATCTCCACGATAGATATTAAGCCTTGCTCATTTAGAGGATTAAAGATGATGGTATCATCAAGCCTATTTAAAAACTCAGGTTTAAAGTAGTTTTTAAGCTCGTTTTTAACAGCCACATCACGGTCTTCGCCCTTTAGCTCCATTATGAAATTTGAAGCGATGTTTGAAGTTAAAATGATGATCGTGTTTTTAAAATCAACCGTTACACCTTTATTATCAGTCGCGCGTCCATCATCAAGTATGCCAAGAAGTATATTAAATACGTCCTTGTGAGCCTTTTCAACCTCGTCAAAAAGTATGACTGAGTATGGTCTTCTGCGAACTGCCTCTGTTAGCTGACCGCCCTCATCGTAGCCTACATATCCTGGAGGCGCACCAAGAAGCCTGCTCACGCTGTGTTTTTCCATATATTCGCTCATATCAAAGCGGATAAGCGCCTTCTCATCGTCAAATAAGAATTTAGCCAAGGCCTTAGCAGACTGAGTTTTGCCAACGCCTGTTGGTCCAAGAAATAAAAACGAACCAATAGGTCTTTGACCCTCATTTAGCCCTGCTTTGTTTCTCTTAACAGCACGTGCAAGTGCGTGTAATGCGTCATCTTGACCGACAACACTCTCTCTTAGATGCTCTTCGATGCGTAAATATTTCTCTTTTTCGCTTGTTAGCATCTTTTTAACTGAAATTCCAGTCCATTTGCTCAAAATTTCAGCCACAAGCTCTTCATCGACTTGATTTTTAAGAAGCACGCCCTCTTTTTTCATGTGCTCCCATTTTTCTTCAAGCTCGTGTTTGTGCTTTTTAGCGTCTGCTATCTTGCCGTATTCTATCTCGGCAGCCTTTTGAAGATCGCCATTTCTTTTTGCTATCTCAGCTTGTGATTTTAAGCTATCGATCTCTTTTGTTGCTTTTGAAATTCCGCCAAAAACGGCCTTTTCGTTTTCAAATTTAGTATCAAGCGCTAGCTTTTTCTCATTTAGATCAGCTATCTCTTTTTCGATCTCGCCAAGTCTTTCTTTGTTTTTATCCGCATCCTCCATCTTTAGAGCTTCTTTTTCTACTTGAAGCGTTACGATCTCACGTTTTATCTTTGAAAGCTCGTATGGTTCGCTCTCTATTTGCATCTTAAGCTCAGCTGCTGCCTCGTCGATAAGATCTATTGCTTTATCTGGCAAGAAGCGGTTTGCGATGTATCGGTCGCTTAGCCTTGCAGCGGCAACTAGCGCACTATCTGTTATTGTGATGCCGTGATGAACTTCAAGGCGCTCTTTTATACCACGTAAAATTTGAAGTGCCTCATTTACACTTGGCTCTTTGACGTCTATTGGTTGAAAACGTCTTTGAAGCGCTGCATCTTTTTCAAAGTATTTTCTATACTCTTTTAATGTCGTAGCACCAACAGCGTGAAGCTCGCCACGCGCAAGAGCTGGTTTTAGGATATTTGCTGCGTCCATTCCGCCCTCGCTAGCACCAGCTCCAACGATGGTGTGAATTTCATCTATAAAAAGTATGATATTGCCAGCTTTTTTAACCTCGTCTATGACAGCTTTTAGTCTATCTTCAAACTCGCCTCTATACTTTGCTCCAGCTACAACTGCGCTCATATCAAGCGCGATAACACGCTTGTTTGCAAGGCTTGTTGGCACATCGCGAGCCACTATCTTTTGAGCTAGCCCCTCAACGATGGCTGTCTTACCAACACCTGGCTCACCAAGCAAGATAGGGTTATTTTTGCTCTTTCTTATTAAAATTTGCATCATCCTAGTGATCTCTTCATCACGTCCGATGACTGGATCAAGCTCTTTATTTAGCGCTTTTTGCGTTAGATCGATACCAAATTTCTCTAAGCTATCAAGGGTATCATCACCAGTTTGACTATCTATCTTTTTACCGCCTCTTATGCTCTCAAGGTTCTTTTTGATCTCTAAGATGTCGCAAAATTTGCTTAAAATTTGTTTGATCTCACTAAGCTCAAGAGCCGAGATGATCCATGTATCAACAGCTATGTAGCTATCGCCCATGCTTACCATTAAAGCTTTTGCATTTTCAAGTGAATTTATAAGCTCTTTTGAAACTGAAACGTTATCTTTTGTGACGTTTGAGCTACTTGGGAGTGACGAGATCTTGCTTTTTATCTCAAGCTCGACTGCGTCTTTGCTTATGTTCATCTTATTAAATACTTGATTTAAAATAGAATTGCTATCAGCGAGCAAAGCCCAAAAGACGTGAAGTGGCACAACTTGTGGATTTTTAGAAAAGATCGCTAAGCTAACGCCTTTTTCAAGTGTCTCTTGCATCTGCGCTGTTAAATTTTCTGTTATGTCAGCCATTAAAGCTCCTTAAGTTATTTTATAATGGCGGCATTATATAACTTTAGTCTTATATTGTCAAGTATTTTTATAGCCTTTGTCACTCTTTTTATATAGTTGCTAAAATTTGCTGTTATAAATTTGTGTTAAAAATAGACAAAAGCTAAAAATATAAGGTTAAATTTATGCTTTTTTTAGCCAAATGTTAATAAAATTGAGCCAAAAAATATAGGAGATATTTTGAATAAATTTACTAGATCTTTTGCGCTAAAAATAACAGGCGCCATACTCATCTCAAGCGTAGCAGTAAATGCGCTTTTTGCTAAAACTGAGGATGAGGCAAGTGCAAAGCTTGAAGCGCTTTCAAAACTCACAAAAACCATCTCAACAGTCGAAAAATACTACGTTGATGATATTAAATTTAAAGAGATAATTGACAAAGCCATCGCCGGCCTTATGCAAAATTTGGACGCCCACTCAAGCTTTTTAAATGAAAAAGCCTACAAAGATATGCAGGTGCAAACAACTGGCGAATTTGGCGGACTTGGCATAACAGTTGGCATGAAAGATAGCGCTCTTACCGTTATCTCGCCTATCGAGGACACTCCAGCTGACAAAGCGGGTATAAAATCAGGCGATATCATTTTAAGGATCGATGGCAACTCAACTATTGGCACGACGATAGATGAGGCTGTAAATAAAATGCGCGGCAAGCCAAAAACTCCGATAACAATTACCATTTTAAGAAAAGGCGAACAAAAGCCATTTGACGTAAAAATCATAAGAGACATCATAAAAGTCGAGTCTGTCTATGCAAAAATTATAGAAAACGATAACATCCTTTATATACGCGTCACAAATTTTGACAAAAACGTCGTTACAAAGGTAAAAGATGCTATCAAAGAGCATCCAAAAGCAAATGGCATCATACTTGATCTTAGAAACAACCCTGGCGGTCTTTTAAATCAAGCTGTTGATCTAGTGGATCTTTTCGTAGATAACGGCATCATCGTCTCTCAAAAGGGTCGTGATGCATCTGAAAATGTAGAGTATAAAGCAAGTGCTAGCAAAACCTTATCAAAACTCCCACTTGTTGTCCTTGTAAATGGCGGAAGCGCAAGTGCTAGCGAGATAGTAAGTGGCTCACTGCAAGATCACAAGCGTGCGGTGATAATTGGCGAAAACACATTTGGTAAAGGCAGCGTTCAGGTGATCTTGCCAATAGACGACACTGAAGCGCTAAGACTAACCATTGCAAGATACTACTTGCCAAGTGGCAGAACTATCCAAGCAGTTGGCGTAACACCTGATGTAGTCGTGCATCCTGGCAAAGTGCCACAAAGCGATGATAGTGCATTTAGCATCAAAGAGAGCGAGCTAAAAGCACACCTAAAAAGCGAGCTAAACAAGATAAATCCAACAAGTGAAGGCAATAAAACTGAAGCAAAAGATGATAAAAACATAATCACACAGAAAAAAGTCGATGAGGATATTCAGTTAAAAACAGCGATTGATACGATCAAAATTTTAAAGATAAAACAACAATAATCTAAAGGAGAACAACATGCAAAAAAGAGAGCTTATCTATGAGGGAAAAGGCAAGAAAATGTACGCCACAGACGATCCAAATCTACTTGTGGCTGAATTTAAAGACGATTTAACAGCGTTTGACGCTCAAAAAAGAGGCAACGAAGCTGGCAAAGGTGCACTAAATAATAAAATCTCTACTCAGCTTTTTAAACTGCTAGAGAGCAAAGGTATCGTGACTGACCTAGTTGAAACGATCAGCGACACTGAGCAAGTGGTCAAAAAATGCGAGATCATACCTCTTGAAGTTGTTGTGAGAAATATCGCGACTGGCTCACTTAGCAAAAGGCTTGGCATAAAAGAAGGCACAGTTCTACCTTTTACACTTGTTGAGTTCTACTATAAAAACGACGATTTACACGATCCACTAGTTACTGATGAGCACTGCATCATCATGGGTCTAGTAAAAAGCGAAAAAGATCTTCAAACTCTAAGACACACAGCAAGAGAGATCAACTCTATATTATTTAAATTCTTTGCAGAGAGAAATTTAAAACTAGTTGATTTCAAAGTCGAATTTGGTATCGACAAAGATGGCAACATCATCTTAGCTGACGAGATAAGCCCTGATAGCTGCAGATTTTGGGATGCGACAACAAACGAAAAACTTGACAAAGATAGATTTAGACAAGACCTTGGTAGCGTAAAAGTAGCTTACGAAGAAGTTTTAAGAAGAATTCTTTCTTAAGGACAAAGATGAAAGCTGTCGTAAATATAGCATTAAGAAGTGGGGTCCTTGACCCTGCTGGTAAGGCAGTAGAGCACGCGCTAAATTCGCTTGGATTTAGCGGCGTGTCAAATGTCAGGATAGGCAAACAAATCGTTTTAGACATCGACGAGAGCGATAAAAACAAAGCAAAAGAGCAGCTAAAAGTGATGTGTGAAGAGCTTCTAGCAAACACCGTCATCGAAGACTATGAGATCGTGCTATGAAAGTAGCGATCATACTTTTTCCTGGCACAAACTGCGAAGAAGACACAGCTCACGCTTTTAAACTACTTGGCTGCCAAACGCAGATCATCTGGCACAAAGAAGATAAGATCGAAGCTGATCTAGTCGTTTTGCCTGGTGGTTTTAGCTACGGCGATTACCTAAGAACGGCTGCGATAGCTAAATTTAGCCCAGCGATGCAAGCTGTAAAAGAGCATGCGAAAAAAGGCGGCTATATTTTAGGAATTTGCAATGGCTTTCAGATGCTTCTAGAGCTTGGACTTTTAAAAGGTGCGATGAGAAGAAATGAAAATTTAAATTTCGTCTCAAAATACCACCACCTAAAAGTGATCTCAAATAGCAATAAATTCCTAGCAAATTTAACCAAAGACGAAGTAGTAAATATCCCCATCGCTCACGGCGAGGGCAACTACTATACCGACAAAGATACGCTAAAAAGCCTATATGACAACGAGCAAGTCCTGCTAAAATACTGCGACAGTCACGGCAATGAGGTAAATCCAAATGGCTCAGTTGATAGTATAGCTGGGATTTGCGATGAGAGCAAAAAGATCTTTGGTCTTATGCCTCACCCAGAGCGCGCTTGCGAGAAAATTTTAGGTACAGATGATGGCATGAAGATGTTAAAAGGGCTAGTTTGGTAAAACGAACACTTTTTATCGCCCTACTCGCACTAAATTTATTTGCCGCAAACACTGATGAAGTCAGCGTTTTTGATATGATGGATGAGGCAAGAGAGGATAAATTTGTAAATAGCCAGGCATCAAAGCCACAAACAAAGACTCCAAGTGAAGAAGATATATCAAGAAAGCTCGTCTCTCCACACTCTATCGCCCCACAGCCAGAGCGTATCACTCCAGAGCAGATGCGAAATATCGTCCCGACAAACGAACCAGATATCAGCGTCCCTGATAATCAAGTCTATGACAAGATCAAGATAAAAGACCTCCTTTTAAAAGCGACAAATATCCCTAAGAATGTCGTAGTAGGAGAAATTTTTAGCGTTGAGATCGTGGCTGATACGCAAAGTGACCTTGAGTTTGAGTTTGAGACACAGCTTGATGAGACAAATATCAAATGGCTAAATAAGAAGAATTTTCAATGGGTAAAAGGCGATGAAAACAAATATATTGGCACTTTCTACCTTGAAGCAACTAGCATTGACGCAAAGACTTTACGAGTTAGCTTGGATCTAAAAAGAAATGGTGAGAACTATCAAAACTCAAATATAAATATCTTTTTACCAAAGCTAAAAGAGCTTAGAAGTGACGAAAACTACAACCACATCGTTGCTGATAACCTTGAGGTAAAGAAATTTAAAACGACTAAATTTGATGATATAAACAACATCATGGTCGTTGAAATTTACGGCAACAATGTCGATCTAAGCGCCTTCAATATCGAAAATAAAACGATCCTAAAGCAAGGCGTAGATACGATAAATGGCGACTTTAACTCGCAAAGTGCATATTATTTTGCAGTATTTAAGCCAAATAAAAAGACGCTTGACTTTAACTACTACAACCTAAAAAAAGCTAAATTTGAGAGCTTTTCACTGCCTGTGAGCGTCGAAGAGGACGAGGTTAGCACGCAAATCGGTCTAAATCCAAAACAAAGCGAATTTAGTACTTACAAAGATATCACGATCTACTCTTTGGTCGCTATCTTTATCTTGCTAGCGATCTGGCGAAGAAAGCTAAGCTACTTCTTTGTGGCAGCTGTTTTTATAGCACTTGGAATTTACACTTACAATCCTTTTGGCAAAGCAGTGCTTAAGCCAGATGTGAGCGTCACTATTTTGCCAACTAAAAATTCAACCGTTTTTTATACATCTCGCAAAAATGAAAATGTTGAAATTTTAGACACAAAAGATGACTACTCAAAAATTTTATTTAGCGACGGCAAAATCGGCTGGGTAAGAAAGGGTGATCTTGTCAAAAATTAGAGCTTTTTTCTTTTCTATTGAATTTGTGATAAGCGTCGTTATTGTCATATTTTTTATGTGGCTCTTTAACTCTAAAAATAGAGCCATAAGAAAATTTTGGGGCAGATCGCAGAGATTTTTTGGCGGATATAAGCTTGAAGTGATCGGTAAATTTAGCGACGAAGCAAATATCTTGCTGATAAATCACCAGAGCATGCTTGATATCATCGCACTTGAAGAGATCCATCCTAAAAATATATGCTGGATCGCAAAGGCACAGATAGGTAAGATCCCGATCATCGGTAAAATTTTGAGCCTTCCTAAGATGATAGCAGTCGAGCGAGAAAATAAGCACTCGCTAATAAAGCTTTTAAGCGAAGCAAAAGACAGAGTAGAAAATGGACGTGTTTTAGCGATATTTCCAGAAGGTACAAGGTCTCAAACCAAAGAACTCTTGCCATTTAAAGGTGGCGCAAAACTACTAGTTGAAAAGCTAAATTTAAAGGTTCAACCTATCGTAATCGTAGGAAGCGATGCGATGAAAGTGAAAGAATTTAGCTTTAAAAAAGCAGACATCAAGCTTTTTTGCCTTGATCTAGTTGATACCTCAAAACAAAACTGGCTAGAGGCGACTAGAGAGAGCATGCAAAAAGTCCTAGACGAAAATAGAAAATAAATTTAGCTTTGTAAATTTACAAAGCCATACTCTATTATTATTTATAAATTTTTTGTTTTATATAAGAGAAATTTTTGTCTATAAATTTAAAAAGGTCTAGCCAAAGCTAGACCTAAAAATATTAGCTTAAGAGGTA
>CAUSWS010000038.1:0-9588 GCA_963535265.1 uncultured Campylobacter sp.
ACGCTTCAGTACGCACTTATGATGCTTCAAAAAAAGATAAGAAAACAAAGTGCATTTAGGGCGCAAAAGCCAAGAAAGCTAGATATATGAGAGAGTATAAGCCAAAAAACGACTTGCAAAAAAAACAGTATTACAGCGAGAAATTTTATATCGCCAAGCAGACGCCAAAAGAAGTAGCAAGTGGCTCTAAATTTGACGAAGAGCTGGCTGTTTTAGAGCAAAACGGAGTGCAAATTTTATCTAGCTACGTGGAGTTTGACCAACTTGTTCTCTACGTAAATTCAAGTGAAAATTTTAAAGCGCTTGAAGCACTAAAGGGCTTTGGCTACGAGCAGCTTTGCGAACTTGCGGCGATTGATTATATAGCTCAAAAAGGTGGATATGAGGTCTTTTACCAGCTTTTAAGTGTTAGCAAAAATAGGCGCACGCGAGTAAAGTGCTTTGTCAAAAAGGACGAAATGCTAAAAAGCGTTTGCGAGCTTTATAAAAGCGCAAACTGGGCTGAGCGTGAGATGTATGATCTAAGTGGCGTTTTAATCAAAGATCATCCAAATTTAAAGCGTCTTATAATGCCTGATGACTGGCACTCGCACCCACTACTAAAAAGCTATCCGCTAGTGGGCGACGAGGCTGCTAAATGGTACGAGGTGGATAAAATTTTTGGGCGTGAATTTAGAGAACAGATCGGCGAAGAGAACCGCGACCCAGCCTTTGTGGATGAGAAAGATACCTTTGGCTTTTCACGCGTGTTTGACGAAAATGAAGAGTACGAGTATCAAGAAGAAGGTGGCGTGAGATTTGTCAAAAAGGCTAAATTTAACCAAAGCCAGATAGTAAAGGAAAGACCTTGAGCCAGGCACCAAACCGCTTAAAACCATTTTTTGAAAATTTAGAATTTGAGCAAAATGACGGCAAGATGATACTAAATTTTGGCCCACAACATCCAAGCGCACACGGACAGCTAAAGCTTGTACTTGAGCTTGACGGAGAAAAGGTCGTTCGCGCTATGCCAGAGGTTGGCTTTATGCACCGAGGCGTTGAAAAGATGGCTGAAAATATGACCTATCAGGAGTTTATCCCAGTGACTGACAGGGTGGATTACATCGCATCGAGTGCCAATAACTACGCATTTTGCGCGGCTGTGGAGAAGCTTTGTGCCATAGAAGTGCCTCGCCGTGCGCAGATCATTAGAGTGATGCTTTTGGAGCTAAACCGCATCAGCTCGCACCTTTTATTTTTAGCTACGCACGCCCTTGACGTGGGGGCAATGAGCGTCTTTTTATACGCATTTAGAGAGCGCGAATACGTCCTTGATCTCATAGAAAAATACTGCGGCGCAAGGCTAACTCATAGCTCCATAAGGATCGGTGGTGTGCCGCTTGATCTGCCTGATGGCTGGTGCGAGGAGCTGCTTAAATTTTGCGAGAAATTTCCAAGCGACATCACGCTTTACGAAGATCTGCTAAGTGAGAATAGAATTTGGCAAGCAAGGCTTGTGGATGTGGGCGTAGTTAGCAAAGAGCTAGCCCTTAGTAGCGGCTGCTCTGGCGTCATGCTAAGAGCAAGTGGCATCGCGCGCGACATCAGAAAAGAAGAGCCATATCTCATCTACGACGAGCTAGAATTTGACGTGCCTTACGCCACCAAGGGCGACTGCTACGCGAGATATCTACTTTATATGAAAGAGATGCGCGAGTGCGTGAAAATTTTAAAGCAGTGTATCAGCAAGTATCAGACAAGTAGCCCCGCTATCATTGCCGACGCACCAGAGTATGTGAGCGCTTCAAAAGAGCAGATAATGAGCCAAAACTACTCACTAATGCAGCATTTTGTGCTGATAACTCAGGGGCTAAAGCCACCAAAGGGCGAAATTTACTTTGCTAGTGAGTCGCCAAAGGGCGAGCTTGGAATTTATATAAACTCAGACGGTAGCGCAAGCCCGTACCGTCTAAAAATTCGCACGCCAAGCTTTTGGCACTGCGCTATTTACGAAGATATGCTAGTTGGGCAGTATGTGGCAGATGTGGCCGCGATAATAGGCAGCACAAATATCATCTTAGGCGAGGTTGATAGATGAGAAGGGTCGATCTTAGGCATCTAAAGGGCGAGTTTTTGAGCGCTCTTGGACAGCAGATAAAGGCGAGCAAGCCAGGCGAAGTGGTGATATTTTTGTTTGAGATAGGCGATTACAGCGGTGTTGAAAAAGCTGTAAATTTGGCTTATAACCTAAACTGCGAGGTGATGAACTCGCTTAAATTTAACCAAGTTGATTGGGCATTAACGATAAAAAAGGGCAAGATATGAAATTTAATGATCTAGTAGCAGGCAAGAGCCTAAGTATCGCAAATTTACTAAGTTTGAGCGACAAAAATTTAGCAAAAAAGATAAAAGAGCACGAGTTTAAATACATCTCATGCTTTGAGGATAAAGAGCTTGGCAGTAAAAATTTGATCCGCTGCGAGATAGGATCGATAAGCTATGTCTTAGCGCTTCTTTGCAAGTATGCAAATTTGGTGCAAAATGAGTTTTTCAATGAGCTTGATGATGGGCTGATAAGCGGCGAGTGCAACGTGGGCGAAGAGGAGTTTGAGGAGCTTAGCGAGTGGATAAAGGACGTTAAAAACGTGATCATAGATGACTCGCTCTTTGCTCATCCAGATAAAGATGCGATCTTTTGGCTGCTTGAAATTTTAGGCAAAAATGTCGTCTTAGCAGGTGGCGAAGTGAGAGAATTTGCAGCAGGTGGCGAAGTTGGCGAGCTAAGAGAGCTTGAAAATTTCGACGGAGCGGTCGTCTATCTAAACAAAAACGCAAGCGACGAGATCGTGGGCGGCGTGCAGTTTGGCATCGTGGCAAAGGCAAAGGATGGCGAAATTTTAAATTTAAAGGCAAAAGACTTTAGCGTGAGCGCTAAATTTAGGCTTGATCCAACGCTAAAAGGCACGGTTGCCCTGCTTGGCGCAAAAAATTTTGATGGATATGCATTTAAACAAGTAGTAGTTAGCAAATGAAAATCACCATAAACGATCAAATTTTAGAGGCAAACGAGGGCGAGAGCATCCTAAATATCGCAAGAGCAAATGGCATCTACATCCCTGTGCTTTGCTACCTTAGCGGCTGTTCGCCAACGCTTGCTTGCAGGCTTTGCATGGTCGAGGCAAACGGCAAAGTGGTCTATAGCTGCAACGCCAAAGCCAAAGAGGATATGCAAATTTACACAAACACGCCAGAGATCGCTGCCGAGCGAAATGCGATCATGCAGACCTACTGCGTCAATCACCCCCTTCAATGTGGCGTTTGTGACAAAAGCGGCGAGTGCGAATTGCAAAATTTAACGGCGCATCTACGCGTAAATGAGCAAAAATTTGCCATAGAGGACACGCACAAACCGCACAAAAAATGGGGGCTCATAAACTACGACCCAGCCCTTTGCGTGGTCTGCGAGAGGTGCGTGACGGTTTGTAAAGATAAGATCGGCGAGAGCGCGCTAAAAACGGTGCCAAGGGGCGTTGAGGTGCCAAAAGAGCTAAAAGAGAGCATGCCAAAAGATGCCTACGCCGTCTTTAGCAAGATGCAAAAGAGCCTAATTGCCCCAAGCGCTGGTGAAAATTTGGACTGCTCATTTTGTGGCGAGTGCATCAGCGTCTGCCCTGTTGGAGCGCTTGTTAGCTCAAATTTTCAGTATAGCTCAAACATCTGGGAGCTAAGCCACGTCCCAGCGGCAAATCCGCACCAAAGCGACTGCGAGCTCATTTTTTATGACGTAAAAGAAAGAAGCACTAGCGATAGAAGCAAGCAAATTTATCGTGTGAGCAACGACTTTCACTTTGGCGAGATAAGCGGTGCGGCAAGGTTTGGCTACGACTTTCACAACGAAAATGCCCGCAAAAATGAGACGAAATTTAATGAGCTCATCTCAAATTTCAAAAACGGCAACATAAAAAATATAAAATTTAATAGCTTCATAACAAACGAAGAGGCGCTTATTTTGGAGCGCTTGAGAGAGAAATTTGATCTAAATTTATTAAACGATGAAGCTTTTAAATTTCAAAATTTCTTAAATATTTTTAGCGAATTTAGCGGTCTTAGCTCATATAACGCAGACTATGAGAGCCTAAAAAATAGCGACTTTATCATCTCTACTGGTAGCTTCTTACGCCATGAGAGCCCAGTAACTAGCTATAAGCTAAATAACGCTCTTAAGATGAATAAAGCTAGTGGAATTTACTTTCATCACATCACTGATGAGGTGGTGAAGAAATTTTCAAAGAATTTCGCCTGTGTGAGCTATGAGGCTGGGGATTTGGAGCAAATTTTACTCTTTGTGCTTAAAAACTGGGGTGAAAATTTACCAGCAGCGCTTCAGGCTAGAGTTGAAAAATTTGAAGAGAGCTTTGGCTTAGAAGTGGCAACTCTTAGCGAGGGTAAGGCTAAATTTACGCTCATTTTAGGTAGCGACTTTTACGCTCATGAAAATGCAAATTTACTTGCAGCCCTTGCTGGAGTGATCGCAAGAACTACGCCGTTTCGTGTAATGCTCATACCGCCTCGCACAAATTCGCTTGGCGTGGCTAAAATTTGTACGCTTTCACACGAGAAAAAGCCTGGCAAGACTCTAGGATACAACGAAATGGGCGAGTTTAAATTTAGCATTTTTGAGGGCGACCTTGACGCTGGCGCACTAAATCAGCAAGAGGGCACATTTACAAGCATAAATAACGAAGTAGTACCGACAAATGCGGCTTTGGCTCATAACGGCTACTTCTTAAACGACATCGCAAATGCGCTTGGACTAGCGGCTAAAAATACGATTGATTACACAGTGCAACTGCCAAAAGAGAAGGGCTATAGGGGCGTTAAATTTGATGATTTAGAAAATTTTTACGCAAATGACGGCACAAGTCACAGAGGCTACAAGCTTGAAATTTCAAATTTCACACCAAAAGAGTATATAGAGCTACTTTTTAAAGAGAAAAATGATCTAAATTTAAAAGAGGACGAAGCGCTAATAAGCCTTGCAAATCCTATAAATCTGCCATCATTTTTTGCAAACTACGCCAGCCAGACAGCTAAACGCGCAGTGCTTTACGCAAGTAGCGAGTTTATGGCTAAATTTGAAATTTCACAAAATGAAGCGGTCATTTTAGAAAAAAATGGGCAAAAGCTTGCCATTTGCGTGGAGCTTGATAGCGAGCTAGGAGGCGTGGCAGCCTATCTTGGCGACTACGATGATAAGCTTGATGTAAGCGCCATTTTTGAGGGCAAGAGTTTTGCTAGCGTAAAAATAATAAAGGCAGAGAATGAGTGAAATGCTATTTTTTGTGATAACAACTATTGTTAAAGCAGTCTTCATCTTGGCCGTCATGGCTAGCCTTGCAGGGCTTGCAACCTACGCCGAAAGAAAGGTGCTTGCATACATGCAGCGCCGCGTGGGACCTGATATGGTGGGGCCTGCTGGCGTGCTTCAGATCGTGGCTGACATGATAAAGCTCTTTACAAAAGAGGACATCGTCCCAGCAAATGCAAATAAATTTATATTTCTTATCGCCCCTCTAATCTCTGCTATCGCGGCATTTGCAGCGCTTGCGCCTGTGCCATTTTTGCCTGAGTTTGAAGTTTTTGGGCATACGATTAGACCGATACTTGCAGATATAAACGTGGGCGTTTTATATATCGCTGGCGTGGCAGCGGTCTGCGTCTTTTCGCCACTTGCAGCAGGTCTTGCAAGCTACAATAAATTTGCACTAATCAGCGCCGCTCGTGCGGTCGTATCGCTTCTTAGCTTCGAAGTGGTCGCTGGTATGGCGCTTTTAAGCGTTGTCATGGTGACTAGCTCGCTCTCGCTAGTTGATATAAACAACTACCAAAAAGGCATCTTTAACTGGCTCATCTTCAAGCAGCCCCTTGCTTTCGTGCTTTTTGTGATGGCAAGCTTTGTGGAGTGCAACAGAACGCCATTTTGTCTAACAGAAAACGAGACTGAGATCGTAGCAGGTTATGGCACTGAGTATAGCGGCATGAGATGGGCGATGTTTTTTATCGGCGAATACACCAACATGATCGCAGCAAGCATCATCATCACACTCCTATTTTTGGGCGGTTTTAATGAGTTTTTATTTATCCCAGGTGCTTTGATGATCATCTTAAAATCAAGCCTAGTCTTTTTCTTCTTTCTTTGGACGAGGGCGTCGTGGCCGCATCTAAGGGTCGATCAGCTTAGCATGCTTTGCTGGAAAATTTTACTTCCGCTTGGCATCTTAAATGTCGTAATCACCGGCTTTGCACTACTTATCTAAGGCGTAAAATGAGCGAGAAAAGATATATTTTGATAGACGAAAAGATAGAGCCAAAAGGGGCATTTGATAAATTTAAGCACTACATCGCCGCTACTTTTAAGCTTGATCTTTTGGTGGGGCTAAAGATCACGCTAAAGCAGATGCTCTTTAGCAAGTCGCACACTCTAAAATACCCTATGCAAAAAATGGAGCTAAACGCCAGATATAGGGGGATTCATAGGCTTTTAAAATTTGTTGAAAGCGAAAATGAGCGCTGCATAGGCTGTGGATTATGCGAGAAAATTTGCGTTAGCAACTGCATCTCGATGAAGACCTCACTTGGCGATGATGGCCGCAAAAAGGTCGCAAGCTACACGATAAATTTAAGCAGGTGCGTCTATTGCGGATTTTGCGCTGATGTCTGCCCTGAGCTTGCCATAGTTTGCGGGCAAGAGTACGAGGTCGCAAGTGAAAATAAAATCCTCTTTGGCACAAAGGCTGAGTTTTTGACAGATGATAAATTTTTAAAAGATCAAGCTGAGTTTGAGGGCTATGGCGCGCTACCTAAAAATGCTGGTAGCCTAGTGAAAAAGACGCCAAATGCGCTTACAAATGAAGATAAGGCAGAAGTGATGGATATAAATTTAAAAGGGTCAAGCGATGTATGAGAGCTTTGCATTTTATCTTTTTAGCGCCCTTATATTAGTTAGTTTTTCTTTTAGCGTGCTTTGCAAAAACGCCCTAAATGCAGTCTCTGCGCTAGCTGCTGGCATGGTTTTTATATCAGCTATATTTTTCTTGCTTGGGGCTGAGTTTTTAGGCGTGGTGCAAATCGTCGTCTATACAGGCGCAGTGGTCGTTTTATACGCATTTGCGATGATGTTTTTTGATGTTAGCAAGGAGTGCGAGCCAAAAAGTGGCAAAAAAGCAAAGATCATCATCTATCTTTTAAGCAGCTTCATAGCGCTTCTTTTGATATTTATCTTTTTAGCGCCTATTTATAGCGCAAAGCAAGAGGTGGTAAATTCTACCCTTAGTAATCTTGGCAACATCGAAGCGGTTGGAATTTTACTCTTTAGCAAGTATCTGCTAGCCTTTGAGATGTGCGCTATCATGCTGCTTGTGGCGATGGTGGCTGGCATCATCTTGATACACAAAGACCTAGATGCGCAAAGCAGCCTTGAGGAGATGCTATGATAGGACTTACTCACTATCTCATCCTAGCAAGTCTAGTCTTTGTAATAGGGCTTGTTGGCATAATGAGAAGAAGAAATTTGATAATGCTATTTTTCTCAAGCGAAATTTTACTAAACTCGGCAAACATCGCGCTTGCTGCTATCTCAAAATACTACTTTGACCTAACTGGGCAGATAATCGCATTTTTTATAGTAGCAATAGCAGCTAGCGAGGTCGCTGTGGGGCTAGGGCTGCTCGTGCTTTGGTATAAAAAGACTGGCAGCATCAGTTTAGATTCGATGACAAATATGAAAGGCTAAGAGATGATTTTATTTTGTATTTCGCTATTTTTCCCGCTTCTTAGCTTCATCGTAGCTGGCATCTTCTCACATAGCAGCAAGAATTTATTTATCGGTCTTTTTTGCTCGCTTCTCATAATCGTTAGCGCCACAGCTTCGCTTATGCTAACGGCTAGTCTTAGCGTGGATGAGCCTTTAAATTTAACATTAAAAGAGTTTATAAACTTAGGCTCGCTTGATCTTAGCTTTAGCTTCTATCTTGACGCCATTAGCCTTGTGATGCTAAGCACTGTGGGCGTGGTAGCTAGCATCGTGCATATCTACTCCATTGGCTACATGAGAGATGATGCGAGTTTTAACCGCTTTTTTAGCTACCTTGGGCTCTTTGTCTTTTGCATGAATGTCCTTGTATCAAGCGATAACTTCATAGGGCTTTTTATCGGCTGGGAGGGCGTTGGACTTTGCTCTTGGCTGCTCATTGGCTTTTGGTATAAAAGGCCTAGCGCAAACATCGCTGCAAACGAGGCTTTTGTGATGAACAGAGTGGCTGATCTTGCGATGCTTGTTGGCATTTTTTATATATTTTATAGCTTTGGCTCGCTTAAATTTAGCGAGGTTTTTAACGCTAGAAGCGACTTTTCTGGGCTAAATTTAGGCATCATCGCCACGCTTCTTTTTATAGGTGCCATGGGCAAAAGCGCGCAGTTTCCATTTCATACATGGCTTGCAAACGCCATGGAGGGACCAACGCCAGTTTCTGCGCTCATCCACGCTGCGACCATGGTAACAGCTGGCGTCTATCTAGTCATACGTGCAAATTTCATCTTTGCAAACGTGCCTGAGGTCTCGCACTTTATAGCCTGCCTTGGCGCATTTGTAGCGATATTTGCCGCAAGCATCGCGCTAGTGCATAACGACCTTAAAAAGATAGTCGCCTACTCGACGCTCTCACAGCTTGGCTATATGTTTGTAGCCGCTGGCTTAGGCGCTTACAAGATCGCACTTTTTCACCTTGTCACGCACGCATTTTTCAAGTCACTTCTCTTTTTATGCGCTGGCAACGTCATGCACGCGATGAATGACGAGCTAAATATCAAAAAAATGGGCGGACTTTATAAATTTATGAAGCCAACAGCGCTTCTTTCTATCATCGCAAGCTGCGCGCTGGCTGGATTTTATCCATTTGCTGGCTTTTTTTCAAAAGATAAAATTTTAGAGGTCGCCTTTAGTGAAAATCAAATTTTGTGGCTTGTCTTGCTCTTTGGCGCAGTGCTTACGGCATTTTATAGCTTTAGACTTGTCATGCTAGTATTTTTTGCAAGGACAAAGGGCGAGGAGCACGCACACGAGGCTAAAAGCTACATGCTTGTTGGCATGAGTGTACTTGGCGTTCTCTCGGTCATCAGCGGCTTTTTCTGGAGTAACTTTAGCGAGTTTTTGGGTACTAGCCTTGGGGATTTTAAGCTAAATTTATCTCACAGTAGTGAAATTTTCTTACTCGTTTTAACGCTTAGTTTAGTGCTTGCAAGCGCTGGCTTTGCAGTCTTTGCCTATAAAAAAGAAATTTTTAAAGAGAGCATTTGCGAAAGTAGAGTTTATAAAATTTTGCAAAATGCCTACTTTATACCAAAATTTTATGAGAAATTTTTTATAAATGGCTACGCTTTAATCTCTAAAATTTGTAAGAAATTTGATGAGATGATAGTTGATAAAAGTGTCGATTTTGTCGCATTTGTGGTTACTGAATTTGCATATCTTGCAAACAAAATGCAAAGTGGCGATCTAAGCATCATGCTTAGATTTATGGTCGCAGGATTTGCCTTGCTTTTAAGCTTTAT
>CAUSWS010000039.1:0-9539 GCA_963535265.1 uncultured Campylobacter sp.
TCGCCATCTTGCACGACGTAGTCTTTACCTTCAAGTCTCATCTTGCCAGCCTCTTTGGCTCCGTTTTCGCCGCCATGTGCGATGTAGTCGTCATAACTTATCACTTCAGCTCTGATAAAGCCCCTCTCAAAGTCGTTGTGAATAACACTTGCTGCCTTTGGCGCTTTCCAGCCATTTGTGATCGTCCAAGCCCTAACTTCCACGACACCAGCTGTGAAATAGCTTATCAAATTTAGCTTTGCAAAAGAGGTCCTGATGATCTTTTCAAGGCCGCTCTCGCTCGTGCCAAGAGATGCCAAAAACTCGTGTGCCTCTTCGTCGCTTAGACCTATTAGCTCCTCTTCAACCTTAGCACAAAGCTTGATCACCTCGTGGTCTGAGGCTTTTGCATACTCTTTTAGTGCTTTTACAAATTTATTATCTTCACTAAGTCCTTCTTCATCGACGTTTGCGCCATAAACTACCTCTTTAGCGCTTAAAAGCCTTAGCTCTTTGTTGAGCGCCAAAAACGCCTCGCTATCTCTTTGCTCAAAGCTACTTGCACTTTTGCCACCATTTAGGTGAGCCAAAAGTAAATTTGCTATCTCAAGCGCCTCTTTAGCGCCTTTTGCATTTGCTTTTGCCTCTCTAGTGAGCTTTTCTATCTTTTTGTTTAGCTGCTCGATGTCAGCTAAGATTAGCTCAGTTTGGATGATCTCGATGTCTCTTACTGGATCGACGCTACCTTCGACGTGGGTGATGTTTTCGTCTTCAAAGCAGCGAACGATGTGTAAAATAAGCTCGGTCTCTCTGATGTTTGATAAAAATTTATTACCAAGTCCCTCGCCAGAGCTTGCCCCTTTTACAAGGCCTGCGATATCGACAAATTCGATGGTTGAGTATTGAATTTTATTTGGATTTACTATCTTTGCAAGCTCGTTTAGGCGCTTATCAGGCACTGGCACGATGGCTTTGTTTGGCTCGATCGTACAAAACGGATAGTTCGCACTTTCTGCGTTTTGCGCCTTTGTAAGTGCGTTAAATGTTGTTGATTTGCCCACATTTGGTAGGCCTACTATTCCAACTGAAAGTCCCATCAATTCTCCTTACTAAGTGCTTGTAAAAAGTATAAATTCATCCTCACGCCAGCCCCGCTCGCACCTGCTTGGTTGTAGCCCCAAGCCTTTTCGCGGTATGCTGGGCCTGCGATATCAAGGTGTAGCCACTTATCTTTGTACTCATCTTTGATAAATTTAGCTAGAAACATGCCAGCTGTGATCGCGCCGCCATATCTGCTTGAGGCGCAGTTGCTAACGTCTGCGATCTGGCTTTTGATAAGCTCGCTAAGATAAGGGTTAAAATCAAGCGTAGTCGCTAGCTCGCCGCTATCTTTTATCTTGTTTTTAAACTCGCTTTTTAGGCTCTCGCTGTTGCCCATGATGCCTGTTGTGTATTCGCCAAGTCCCACGACGCAAGCGCCAGTTAGGGTTGCCATGTCGATTAGGATGTCTGGCTTAAAGTCTTGTGCGTAGCTTAGGCAGTCAGCCAGCACCAAGCGTCCCTCTGCGTCGGTGTTTCTAACCTCTATGCTAACGCCACTTCTTGAAATAAGCACGTCATCAGGCTTATAGGCGTTGCCGCCGATCATATTTTCAGTTGCACCTAAAATGGCGTGAATTTCAAATGGTAAATTTAGCTCCGCTGCACCTTTTATGATGCCAAGAGCTGCTGCTGCACCGCTTTTGTCTGATTTCATAGTGAGCATATAATCAGCCGGCTTCAAGCTAAGTCCGCCGCTATCGTATGTTAGCCCTTTGCCAACAAAGATGATGCGTTTTTTAGACTTTTTAGGCTTGTAGGTTAGGTGGATGAGCCTTGGTTTATGCACGCTTGCGCGATTTACCGCCAAAAATGCGTTCATATTCTCTTTTGCTAGAAATTTCTCGTCATAGACCTCGCACTTTATGCTTGCGATGTTTTTGGCTAAATTTAAAGCGTCCTGCGCCATCTTTTGCGGTGTGTAAATTTCTGGAATTTCATTTACGATATCTTTTGTGAAATTTGTAGCATTTGCTATTATCTCTGCCTCTTTAAAGCCCTCATTTGCAGCTTTTAGATCGACCTTTTTGCCAGCAAATTCTTCAGTAGAAAAGATGATCTCTTTAAGGGTATATCTCTCTTTTTTCTCTTTATACTTGTTAAATTCATAGCTTCCAAGCAAAAAGCCCTCAGCTAACGCCTCAAAGCTTAGTTTCTGGCAGCTTGCGATATATGAAGCTAGCTTTATGCTCTTAATATTTAGCGACTTTAGTGCGTTATAAGCTTTAGCTGCTGCAACCCTAAGCTCGTCAAGATCAAGCTTAGAAAGTGGCACGTAAGCCCTTTTTGCCTCGCTTAAGATAAGGACGCTCTCGCCTTTGTAATTGTTAAATTTAATAGCCTCTTTATCGCTTATAAATTTATGTTTTAAATCCTTATCCGCTACGAAAATTAGTTCAATATCAGCTTTTATGTCTTTTAATTTTTTATCAACTATTTGAAACTGCATGTCTTCTGTCTCTCCTTTCGTTTAAAATTTTATTTTCGATGCGCTTAAATGCATAGATCAAAAGCCCCATAAATATGGCAACCACTGGGATAGCGACATACCAGTGCTCTTTTGCTTTTTGAAGCAGCACTAATATATGCTCGCCAAGTATCCAAGCAGGTATGGTGGTGATCGCCGCCCAGCACCAAGCGCTGATCAAATTTATAAAGGCGTATTTTTTAGCATCATAGCCGGTAAGTCCTATGCAAAGCGGTATGATGACACGAAAGCCATACATATAGCGTTGCAAAAAGATGATCGGCCAGCCGTATTTTTTCAGCATTATGTGCGCCACTGCAAATTTTCTCCGCTGCGTGTGAAGCCTTTTTGCGATGTATTTTTTATTGTAACGCCCTAAATAAAAGTAAATTTGATCTCCCACAAAGCCTCCAAGTCCAGCCACAAAGATAGCAAGCGCGATGTGCATATGTGTGGTGTGCGCGAGAATTCCAGCCATTATTAAGGCCATCTCGCCCTCCATGATACACCAGACAAAAAGTATGATGTAGCCGTACTCTTTAAGCAGTTCTATAAAAAACTCTTCCATTCTAAACCTCTAAAACGCTGTAAATTTTAGTAAGCGACTTTAGCTTTTCGCTACCTTTTAGATCGACTAGATCTATGAGAAAGCAAGTTTCAACGCAGGTTGCGTTAGTTTGATTGATAAGCTCAACTGAAGCCTTTGCAGTGCCTCCAGTGGCTATGAGATCGTCCATCAAAAGCACTCTAGCGCCTGCTTTTTCTCCAAAAGCATCGATGTGAATTTGCACTTCATCGACGCCGTATTCTAGGCTATATTTTTGAGAAAGCGTGATAAAAGGCAGTTTTTTTGGCTTGCGAATAGGCACAAAAGGTAGCCTTAGCCTTGCTGCAAGCGCCGCGCCAAAGATAAAGCCTCGTGACTCGATACCAGCGATATAGTCGATATTTGCGTCCTCATATCTAGCCACCAAATGATCTATCAAAAAGTTAAATGCCTCTTTGTTGTTTAGTAGCGTCGTGATGTCGCGAAAGACTATGCCAGGCTTTGGAAAGTCGTTTATGCAGCGAATAGAGTTTAGTAAAAATTCTTTGCCTTTTTGATCTAAAATTTTCATAAATTTCCTTAAATTTGAGGTTATAGTAGCGCTTCGATCTTGCCTTCAAGCTCACGTATGCGTTGTCTTAGCTTGTCGTTTTCTAGGCGGTACTGGGAATTTCTTGTGCGAAGTGAGGTTACGTCGTTTTTGGTTTTGTTTAGCTCGTCTGTCAAGATGTCGATGTTGCCTAGACTTCGTTGGAGTTGGATCTGAAATTTCCTTATGACGACCTCGGTGTCTTGGAGGTTATTTTTCATAAAATCTTTTGTCGCACGCTCTTTTTTTAGAAGCGTTTTGAAGTAAAAAACCATGACGGTTAGGTAGATCGCGGCACAAACAAGAGCGGTAAAAACGATCCACTCGCCTATCATTTGCCTGCCTCAAGCTCTATTTTTTTGACTCTTCTTTCGTGTCTGCCGCCTGCAAACTCAGTCTTTAAAAACGCCTCAGCCGCCGATATAGCCACACCTGCGCCAATAACCCTTGCGCCAAAAGCGATGACATTTGCGTCGTTGTGCTCTCTGGCAAGTCTAGCGGTAAATTCGTCGTGGCAAAGGGCACATCTTACGTTTTCATGCCTGTTTGCAGCTATTGATATGCCTATGCCAGTGCCACAAACTAGCACGCCGTAGCAGTTAGGCTCAAGCTTGCTCGCTAGCAAATGCGCATAATCAGGGTAATCAACGCTATTTTTATCGTTTGTACCAAGATCAACCACTTCGTATCCAAGCCCTTTAATAGCCTCTTTAAGCTCGTTTTTTAGCTCAAAACCAGCGTGATCGCTAGCTAAGAAAACTTTGTCTATCTTCATGAAAAGTCCGTTAAATTTTTTGTTGATTATAGTCAAAGTTGCATTAAAATAAAATTTTACTCTCAGCCAAAATGAAGCTATAATTTACCAAAAATTTAAAGGAGAAAATGTGAAAAAAGTGCTCTTTTTTGTGGCTTCTACGCTAGCCCTTGCAAATGAAAATTTGATAGAGATCTACACAGATCAAACAATCATCACTCAAAAATTTAGTGACGCAAACAGCTCTTTTAGTGCCTTTGTGCCAGAGGGTGTGGAGAGTGAGAGCATCACTATAAATGGGGATTGTGACGCGAATGCTAATCTAAAAAAGATCAGCGAAGAAAATAGCCAAAGTTACATAAAATGGAAGCAAGAAGTTGTAAATTTAAACAACAAACTTGAGGCGCTAAATACAAGAGGTAGGTTTATAGAGCAAGCTTTGATAGGAGAAAACAAAAGTAACGATGTGACAAAAAGAGCTGAGGAGTTTTATAAATTTAGCCTAGAAAATATCGAGAAAATTTCAGCTGCTAAAAGTGAGCTTGAAGCGCTTAATAAAAATGAGCCAAAGAGCGAGATGACTGGATTTTTACAGCTTGATATGAAATTTGCTTGCGACCCAAAAGAGGCGACGCTTTCATATATGGATGATGAGGCGCCAAAGACGCTAAATGAAATTTACGCAGATACAAAAAACAAAAATATCTTGATAAAACAAGAAATTTTACTTACCAACCCATTTGCCAGCGATGTTAAAAATTTAAAGCTCGCTATCTATCCAACCAGATATCAAAAGGCGCTTGTTCCAAGTAAATTTTACCCTTGGTATGAGGAGAGCGAGGCAGAGGCTGATGGTTACGGCGCTTCAAAAAATATGCTAAGAGCTGCGAAAGTCACTGCCGAGGTCGCTGATATGCGTGTGCAAAGAGACGAGAATGAATTTGCCAAAATTTGGAAGATAGATGGGATAAATTTAGCAAAAGGCGAGAGCAAATATATAACTTACGATACACAAAAAATGGATGCAAATTTTAGTGTTTTTGCTGATTTTTACGGCTCACTAAAAGCATATAACGTAGCTAGCTTTAAGCTAAATGACGATCTAACTCCAGCTAAAACGCAGTTTTATGTTAATGGTGTGAGTGTCGGTAGTCCAAGCGAGTTTGAGATGAAAGCTAAAGATGAGCCAGTGCAGTTATTTTTAGGACAAAACGAGCTAATCGAGCTTAAAAAAGAGCAATTAAATAAATTTAAAAAGAGCTCGCTTCTTGGCAAAGACCGCATAAGCGAAGAGGGCTATGAGATAAGTGTTAAAAATAACTCAAGTAAGAGTGTAGAGGTCACTTTGGTTGATCGCGTGCCAGTATCTGCTGATGAGGCGGTAAAGGTTGAGATAAAGGGCTTTGATAAAAAAGATATCAGCAAAGATGGCAAGGTGGAGCTTAAATTTAGCCTTGCGCCAAAAGAGGAATTTAAAAAAGAGTACTCTTATAAGATCACAAAGCCAAAAATTTAGAGCAAATTTGCTCTAAATTTAGCCATTTATAAAGGCGCTTGCGATTTCTAAAACGTATCTTGTCGGATAAAAGATAGTATCTTTTAAAGGCGAAATGAGGATGATGATAAGGATGACAAATCCGTATCTTGAGATGCCATCAAGCTTTTCAGCTAGTGCGTGAAAGCCAAAATTTCTTAAAGCATACTCTACCGCGTGAAAGCCGTCAAGTGGCGGGATCGGATATAGGTTAAAGATAGCTAACATCAAATTTAAAAGCGCAAGCGTAAATAAAAACTGAAGTAAAATTTCAAAGGTTTCTATGTTTAGCAAAGCTTTTAACACAAAAAGCGACAAGATGCCTAGGATGATGTTGTAGCAAATGCCAGCTAGACTTACGTAGATAGCTGCCTTGTATCCGCCATTTCGCACGACTGTGTAGGTATTTACAGGCACTGGTTTTGCCCAGCCAAACATCATGCCAGTGCTTAGATAAAGCACCAGTGGCACGATGATAGTGCCGATAGGATCGATGTGTTTTATGGGATTTATGCTAAGTCTGCCAAGGCTTTTTGCGGTGTTGTCGCCAAATTTATAAGCGACATATCCGTGAGCGATCTCATGGCCTACGATGGCGATTATTAAAGAGATGACGATAGTGGCGACTTTTATGGGATCAAAATTAGTGAAGTCCATCAACTTCTCCCTCTTTTAGAGCTTGTTTTGTGAAAAACTCATCATTTTCTATCGTATCTACAAAGCGTCCGATACGCTCCCAGCGCACATTGTAGTTGCTATCCCAGCTAAAATAAATAAACCAAGGCTCTCCGACTATGTCCTTGTAAGCCACGCTTCCCCAAAAACGGCTGTCGTTTGAGTGATCGCGGTTGTCGCCTATCATAAAGTATTCATCTTTTGGCACTTTGACGTAAAATGCATTAAAGTTAAAATTTGGATTTTGCGGTAGTGAGCTAATGAGTGCTGGCTTCATAAAAACGTTTGATTTGTTTGTATTTAGCATGAAAACCATCTGCTCAAATAAATTTACATTTTCGTCGTAATGGATGCCACTAAATCTATACGGCTCTTTTATGAAAAGCTTGCCATCAAGCTCGACTACATCGCTGCATGAGTAGCCAAATTTACTCTCTTTGCCATTTAAATTTTCACGGCAATTTGCCTTTATGAAGCTATCTCCCTCTTTTGGACGCAGATAGAGGGCTTTTTCAGTAAAAACGATCTCGTCCTCGCTAGTTGCAAAGCAGCGCTTTACAAAGTGAGTGTTCTCATCGTTTGGATAGCGAAAAACGACTATATCGCCCCTTACAGGACCATCGCCTGTGATGAGATGCCCATTGTCGTTTAGCTCAGGTAAAATTTTCACCTCAAGCCAAGGAATTCTTGGTGTTGGTATGCCATAAACATACTTTTTAGCAAATAAAAAATCTCCAACCAAAAGTGTGTTTTTCATCGAACCAGACGGGATCACAAAGGCTTGAGCCACAAAGAAAATGACAAGCAAAACGATGATAACCGTGCCTGTCCAGCTCGAGCAAAAGTCATAAAATTTAGTAAAAGCTCTCTTCATTATCTCACTCTTTAGTTTTTAGCTATCTTTGCTTGTGCAGCAAGGATGGTGTTGTTTAAAAGCATGGCTATGGTCATAGGTCCCACGCCGCCAGGAACAGGCGTGATATATGAGCATTTTGGTGCGACCTCTTCAAAATCCACATCGCCCACAAGCCTGCCATCATCAAGTCTGTTTATGCCCACATCAACGACTACCGCGCCATCTTTTACCATATCAGCCTTTAAGAAAAATGGCTTGCCAATGGCTGCAACAATGAGGTCGGCATTTTTGCAAATTTCTTTTAAATTTTTAGTCTTGCTGTGTGTCACCGTAACCGTTGCAGAGGCGTTTAGAAGTAAATTTGCCATAGGCTTGCCAACAATGTTGCTTCTGCCGATCACCACCGCATTTAGTCCAGCTACGTCTATGCCATACTCTTTTAAAATTTCCATCACGCCAAGCGGTGTGCAAGGCACGAAGCCATCAAGTCCGCTAACAAGTTTGCCAACATTTACAGCGTGAAAGCCATCTACGTCTTTTCGTGGATCGATCGCTGCGAGCACGACGTTTGTATCGATATGCTTTGGCAGTGGCAGCTGAACCAAGATACCATGGATGCTATCGTCTAAATTTAGCACGTTTATAAGTGCTAGAAGCTCGTTTTGGGTTGTATTTTCGCTTAGACGGTGAGCCACGCTTTTTATGCCGTATTCGTTGCAGGCTTTCTCTTTGGCTCTAACGTATGTTTGAGATGCCTTATCTTCGCCGACTAAGACGACGGCCAAGGTTGGCTCAACACCAAATTTCTTTAGCTCATCAGCTCTTACTTTTACGCTTTCTTTGACCTTTAAAGATACGGCTTTTCCGTCTAAAATTTTCATATTCGATCCTTACTTAAAAGCTTTTTTAATCACAAGGGTGGTATCATACCTAAAAATAAATTAAATTTTTAAAAGAGAGGTTTATGAGGTCTGTTTTTTTGATTTTGCTTTTTTGCGTGGCGATTTTTGGTACTGATTTTATCACAAAGACCGAGTACGCCAAGATGCTCTACCTAAATCCACGTGGCATAGGCTGTGATAAATGTCACGGCGCAAAGGGCGAAGGCAGTCTAATCTCTAAATACAAACACTTTGACAAAAAGGCAAACAAAACGGTAGATGATGAGCTTAGAGCGCCAAAGATAAATGATATAGATTTTGAAAGCTTTAAAGCCGCTCTAACAAAGCCAAAAGGGGTTATGCCAAGCTACTTTTTGACAGATGAGGAGACAACTATCCTTTATGAATACATCACAAATCAGATGAAACCTCCTGCAAAAGCGGCAAAATCGCAAAATTTAACCAAGCCAGCCACGCCTGCTGCTATGCAAAAACAGCCTGAACCCACTAAAACTGTGCCTGTTGCAAAGCCAGCAGAGCCAGCAAAGAGTGCCCCTGCTAAGCCAGCTGAGCCCGCAAAGCCAGCTAACACGCAGGCACCAAAGTCACCAGCAAAGCCAGTAACAAATCAAAAAGATAATCAAAAGACAAATTTAAAAACACAAAATCAAAAGGATAAAAAATGACAAATAAAGAGGCATTTAGCGAAGCTAAAAAATATATCCCAGGTGGCGTAAATTCACCAGTTCGTGCATTTGGTAGCGTTGGTGGCGAGCCTGTGATGATAGATCACGCTAGGGGTGCTTATCTATACGACGTCGAGGGCAAAAAGTATCTTGACTTTATCCAAAGCTGGGGACCGCTCATCTTTGGTCACTGCGACAAAGACATAGAAGAAGCGATCATCTCTGCGGTAAAACAAGGCGTATCTTACGGCGCTCCATCCCCAAAAGAGACCGCTCTAGCAAAACTAATATGTGATGAGTTTAAACAAATAGATAAAATTCGCTTCGTTAGCTCTGGCACAGAGGCTACTATGAGTGCTATCAGAGTGGCTAGAGGATATGCCAAAAAAGATGGACTTATCAAATTTGAAGGCTGCTACCACGGACACAGCGACGCACTTCTTATCAAAGCAGGAAGTGGCGCTACGACATA
>CAUSWS010000040.1:0-9471 GCA_963535265.1 uncultured Campylobacter sp.
TTTAGGATTAACCGATGAACCAAGCAGTGCATAATAAATTAGTTAGTTTTATTTGGTCGATCGCCGATGATTGTTTAAGAGATGTCTACAAGCGTGGCAAATATAGAGATGTGATATTGCCTATGGTCGTTTTAAGAAGGCTTGACGCACTTTTAGAGCCCACAAAAGAGGCCGTGTTAGATGAAATAGATTTTCAAATAAATACGGCTGGGCTTAAAGAGCTAGATGATAGCGGTCTAAAAGATGCGAGTGGCTATGTCTTTTACAACACTAGCAAATGGACGCTTCAAAAACTCTACAACACCGCGACAAACTCATCGGCTATTTTAGAGGCAAATTTTACCGAGTATCTAAACGGCTTTAGCCAAAACGTTATAGAAATAATCGACAAATTTAAACTAAAAGCGCAGATAAAACACATGGCAAGCAAAGACGTATTGCTAGATGTTTTGGAAAAATTTACATCGCGATATATAAATTTAACCGACAAAGAGACGCTTGATCCAGATGGCAAAAAACTGCCTGCACTTACAAATCTTGGCATGGGATACGTTTATGAAGAACTTATAAGAAAATTTAATGAAGACAACAACGAAGAAGCAGGAGAGCACTTTACGCCTAGAGAAGTTATAAATTTGATGACGCATATCGTCTTTAACCCTATCAAAAACACCCTTCCTCCAGTCATCACCATCTACGATCCAGCATGCGGAAGTGGCGGAATGTTAACTGAATCTCAAAATTTCATCAAAGACGAAAATGGCGAAATAAGAGCCAAAAGCGACATATACCTATACGGCAAAGAGATAAACGACGAAACCTACGCCATATGCAAATCAGACATGATGATAAAGGGCAACGACCCCGAAAACATCAAAAACGGCTCCACACTCTCACTCAATGAATTTGCCGGTATGAAATTTGACTTTATGCTCTCAAATCCCCCTTACGGCAAATCATGGGCAAGCGAGAAAAGATACATAAAAGACGACAAAAACATAATAGATAGCAGATTTATCGTAAGCCTTAGCGACTACTGGGGAAATTTAAGCGAGTGCGACGCCACGCCAAGGAGCAGCGACGGACAGCTTTTGTTTTTAATGGAAATGGTAGATAAGATGAAGCCAACATCTATAAACAAACTAGGTAGCCGCATAGCCTCCGTTCATAACGGTAGTTCGCTTTTTACAGGCGATGCAGGCGGCGGAGAGAGCAATATCAGGCGATATATCATAGAAAATGATCTATTAGACGCGATAATACAGCTTCCAAATAATCTTTTCTACAACACCGGCATAACCACCTACATCTGGATACTCTCAAACAACAAACCCACCCACAGACAGGGCAAAACTCAGCTCATCGACGCTAGCGAGCTATACTCAAAGCTAAGAAAAAATTTGGGTGATAAAAACTGCGAGTTAGAGCCAAAACACATAGCCAAAATCATGCAAATTTACGAAAATTTCAAAACTTGCGACGAATTTGTAGACGATAAAAAAATCTCATCTAAAATTTTTTCAAACTCTGTTTTTGGATACTACAAAGTAAATATCGAACGTCCAAAAAGACTAAAAGCGCGATTTGCTGACGAGCTAATAGAGAGTTTAAAATTTGATAAAAGCCTAGAAGAGCCGATGAAATGGTGCCTAAATAATTTTAAAGACGAGTGCTTTTTGGGACTAAATAATCACAAAAAAGAGATAGAAAAATACCTAGAAAGCGCTGATTTAGAGCTAAGTGTAAAGAAAAAAAACGCCCTTTTCTCAAAAGAGCTTTGGCAAAAGCACCAAGTTTTATTTTCTAGCGCAAATAAGCTAAAGCAAGAGATCGGCACAGACGAATTTAGCGATTTTAACGCCTTTAAAAAGCTAGTTTCAAAAGCTATAAAAAAGCTAGATATCAAGCTAAACGCCTCGCAGATAAACACCATCTTAAACGCCGTCTCTTGGCAAGATGAAAGCGCGGCAAAAGTGATAAAAAAGATAAGCAAAGAAAAGCCTTCGCTCACTCATCTAAAATGCAACGCCAGTGAGCTTGAAAATTTCGGCTATTTTAAAGGCGAGAAAAAGGACGAATACATCGAATACGAAAGTGATAGCGAACTAAGAGATAGCGAAAATATCGCACTAAAAGATAACATCTTAGACTATTTTTTAAAAGAGGTAAAACCGCACGTAAATGACGCTTGGATAAATATAGATAGCGTAAAAATCGGCTACGAGATAAGCTTTAATAGATATTTTTACACCCACAAACCACTAAGAAGCATAGACGAAGTAGCAAAGCAAATTTTAGAGCTTGAACGCCAAAGCGACGGACTTATCAAAGAAATTTTAGGCGAATGATATGGCTAAATTTAAAAGATATGATTCATATAAAAATAGCGGCGTAGAGTGGCTCGGGGAAATTCCTAACCATTGGGAAATTTTAAAAACAAAATATGTTCATAAAAGTATTAAATTTTTAAACACAAATAGAATTTATGACAATGTATTGTCTTTAACTTTAAGAGGCGTTGTTAATAATAACATAGACAATCCAGAAGGCTTAGTGCCTAAAGATTACGCAACATATCAAATTTTTGAAAAAAATGATTTGGTATTTAAATTAATCGACTTAGAAAATATCTCTACTAGCAGGGTTGGCATCGTTCATGAAAAAGGAATAATGAGTTCTGCGTACATTAGATTAAAAATTGGTAAAAGAAGTATTCCAAAATTTGCTTACTACTACTATTATTCTCTTTATATAAACAATGTTTATAATAATATCGGTTGTGGCGTCAGATCAACTTTAAATCCTACTGATTTATTAAATATAAAATTTCCGCTTCCGCCAAAAGACGAACAGGAAAAAATCGCTTCATATCTTGATGAAAAAATAGCCAAAATAGACGCGTCCATAAGCGGAAAAGAGAAATTTATCGAGCTGTTAAAAGAGCAAAAACAGATAATCATAAATAACGCCGTAACCAAAGGACTTAATAAAAATGCCAAATTTAAAGACAGCGGCGTAGAGTGGCTCGGGGAAATTCCTAGCCATTGGAAAAATATAAAAACTACTCATATTTTTAACAGAATAGGAAGCGGAACTACGCCAACCTCTACAAATACTAAATATTACGATGGTGAAATCAATTGGTTACAAACCGGCGATTTAGCAGATGATATAATTTATAAAACAAGTAAAAAAATAACACATAAAGCCTTAAAAGATTTTTCAACATTAAAGATCTATCCCAAAAATAGTTTGGTAATTGCAATGTATGGAGCGACGATAGGTAAAGTTGGTATTTTGGATATTGAAACAACCACAAATCAAGCATGCTGTGTATTATCTGATACGAAACAAATTTTGGAAAAATATGCTTTTTATTGGTTTTTGGCATCCAAAAACAACATTATATCTTTGGGGTATGGCGGAGGACAACCAAATATTAGTCAAGATCTAATTAAATCTTTAAGAATAACACTTCCACCAAAATCCGAGCAGGAAAAAATAGTAGAATACATAGAAACCAAAACAGCAAAAATCGACAAATTAGTAAATTTAGAGCAAGAGTATATAAAAAGTCTAAAAGAGTATAAAGCGTCGCTAATCGATAGCGTAGTAACTGGCAAAGTGAGGATAATATAATGTATACTGAAAGTAAAATTAGATCATTTAATGAAAAAGACGAATTTACTTATATTCAAGAATTAGTTGGCAGAATAAATAATGCTATTCAGTATGATGGCAAAGAGTATATTTTAAATGTAGATGAAGATAAGTATGTTAACTATTTAGAGGATAAAAATAAGTTAATACCACTTGAAATAGACATGGAATCAGAACATATAGCCGAGCCGATTATCAAAAAAGAATATAGAGAAGATAGAATCTGGGGTGAGCGTTTAGCTGTGGATGTATACAAATTCATAATTTCATATACGTATAGTGGCACAAAAGAACTATTTAGCATAAGCCCATCAACAAAAGCACTTACGTCATATGATATTTTCTTAGAAAGAGATAATATAGTTTCTTTTGTTGTAGAGTTAACCAAATTAGAAGAAGAGGATTTTATTAGGGCAAAAAAAGATGCTTACGGTTCTGCTTTTGCCAATTTATCAAATGTAAATAACTTTGTCGATAGATGGAATAATGGGCTACAAGCTTTGATAAAAGAGCGATTTTTAGCCACAAAAAATAAATACATAAACGAAAATAGTTTTTTTGCTGCGATTAATGTTAAAACAAATAAGGCGGCTTCGAGCGTATTTAGCGTACCTACTGTTAAAAAAATTGAAACACCAAAGCCGCAGCTTCAAGGCAAAAAAATGTATACTCCCGAACCATCAATGGTAGATGATACGTATAAAGATATACTAGATATTATATATTCTGTTGGAAAAAGTATAGAGAAAAAACCGTCTTTATATCAAGGAAAAGACGAAGAAGCTTTAAGAGATCAATTTTTGTTATTTTTAGAAACTAGATATGAGGGAACTACAGCCACAGGTGAAACTTTTAATAAAGAAGGCAAGACGGATATTTTGCTCAAATACCAAGATGGAACCAATTTGTTTATTGCAGAATGCAAGATATGGCATGGCGAAGAACATTTTTTAAAGGCTATTTCGCAACTTTTTGATAGATATTTAACATGGAGAGACTCAAAAGTTGCAGTTATAGTGTTTGTAAAGAACAAAGAGATATCAAATGTTATAAAAACAGTAAAAAGTGGCGTTTTGAAGCATGATTACTTTTTAAAAGAATTGGATGCTAGTAAGGATAGCTCTTTTAGCTACAGGTTTCATCTTAAAGATGATAAAGAGAAAGCTATATTTTTAGAAGTTATGCTTTTTCATTTTCCAGAACATAATTAAAGTAACAAGACATGAGCGAAATTTTAATCTACCAAAGTAGCAACGGTAAAGTAAAGCTAGACGTAATGCTAGAAAATGATACGATATGGCTCTCTCAAAAACAGCTTTGCGAGCTATACGGCAAATCAAAATCAACTATAAGCGAACATATAAAAGCTATATTTGAAGATGAAGAGTTAGAGCAAAACTCAACTGTTCGGAATTTCCGAACAGTTCAAAAAGAGGGCGATAGAGATATTCAAAGAGATACTCAATACTACAACCTAGATGTAATAATAGCGCTTGGCTTTAAAGTGCGAAGCAGAAGCGGAGTTCAGTTTAGAAAATGGGCAAATTCTATGCTTAAAGAGTATATCATCAAGGGCTTTGTTATAGATGATGATAGGCTTAAAAACCCCGTTATCGGCGACGTAAAGGCTCCTGATTATTTTGATGAACTACTTCATCGTATCAAGGATATAAGAGCAAGCGAGAAAAGAGTTTATCTTAGGACTAGGGAGATATTTAAGCTAGCTGGCGATTACGATCCATCATGGAGCGAGACTACGAAATTTTTTAGTCGCATACAAAACAAGCTCCATTACGCCATCACTCATCAAACCGCAGCCGAGATAATCCACTCTAGAGCAGACGCCGCAAAACCGAATATGGGCATAACGTCCATAGAAAAGGAAAATATAAAAAGCACAGATGTAGTAGTCGCCAAAAACTATCTAAATGAGCAAGAAATAGACGAACTAAATCGTATAGTGATAATGTGGCTTGACTACGCAGAGGATCAGGCAAATAGAAGAAAACAGATATTTTTAAAAGACTGGGAAGAAAAGCTTGACGGCTTTTTGAAATTTAATGAGCGCGAGGTGCTCGGAAATTTTGGAAGCGTCACCAAAAAAGAGGCGGATAAGGTAGCCAAAGAGGAGTATAAAAAATTTAGCGCTCAAAGAAGGGCGGAGCTAGAAGCGATAGGCGAAGAGCAAACTATCAAAGTGCTAGAAAATATAGCAAAAAAGCTAACAAGGAAAAGCGATGTTTAGCAAGACGAGCGAAGAGGCGTTTGAAAGCAGTATAGAAAAATATCTCCTAGAAAAGCACGGATATGTCAAAGGGTATAGCAAAGATTTTAACAAAGAGTGTGCTATAGATGAGACTAGGCTCTTTGACTTTTTGGAAATTTCGCAAAAAGATGAGCTTGATAAGCTAAAAAGAGATAGCGATTATAAACAAAAGATACTCTATCAACTAAGCAAGATGATAAGCAAATACGGTGTGCTTAAAATTTTAAAAAAGGGCCTTAGCGTGGCTGACGCAAATTTTACGCTATTCTACCCTGCGCCAATAGCTTCAAGCGGAGATGAAACCAGAAAGAAATTTAGCCAAAATCAGTTTAGCGTCACAAGGCAACTAGCCTATTCAAAGCAAAATCCAAGCCTCGAAATAGATATGGCGATCTTTATAAACGGGCTTCCTATAATCACTATAGAGCTTAAAAATAGCGCGATGAGCGGGTACGGGCAGACGGCTAAATATCACGGCATAAATCAATACAAAAAAGGTAGGGACCCAAAAGATACGCTTTTAAATTTCGCTAGATGTTTGGTGCATTTTACTTTTGATACCGATGAAGCATATATGACTACAAGGCTAGATAAAGACAAGACTTTCTTTTTGCCGTTTAACAAAGGGGATAAAAACTCCGCGGGCAACCCGCCAAATCCGAACGGACACAAAACCGCATACATTTGGGAGGAAATTTTTTCTAAAACGTCTTTGGCAGATATCTTGCAACATTTCGTTAGGCTTGACGGGAAAGATACGGACAAGTTAGAGAGTAGAAATTTATTTTTCCCAAGATATCATCAACTAGACGTAGTAAGAAAAATAATAGACGATGTAAGCAACAACGGAGTCGGCAAAACCTATCTCATACAGCACAGTGCAGGAAGCGGAAAGTCAAATTCTATAACTTGGTGCGCATATGGACTCATAGAAACATATCCCGCAAAAGAGGGAGTAAGCGATAAAGACATGGAGTATCCGCTATTTGATAGCGTCGTAGTGGTAACTGACCGAAAGATACTAGATAAACAACTAAGGGAAAATATAGCTAGTTTTAGCGAGGTAAAAAATATCGTCGCTCCGGCATTTAGCTCGGCTGAACTAAAGTCAAATTTAGAAAGCGGTAAAAAAATAATCATAACAACCATTCAAAAATTTCCTTTTATAGTAGACGGCATAAGCGATCTTAGCGATAAGAATTTTGCCATCATAATCGACGAGGCACACTCGTCTCAAAGCGGAACGGCGCATCATAAAATGAATGAAGCGATGGGTAAAAAAGATTTTGACGATGATATGGACGTGCAAGATATGGTGCTTGAAGTAATGCAAAGTAGAAAAATGAAAAATAACGCTTCGTATTTTGCATTTACGGCCACGCCTAAAAACTCAACGCTTGAAAAATTTGGAACAAAGCAAGATGACGGCAGTTTTGTTCCGTTTCATCTATACTCGATGAAGCAGGCGATTGAAGAGGGCTTTATACTAGATGTTTTATCAAACTATACGACATATAAAAGCTATTATGAGATAGTAAAATCCATAGAGGATAATCCCTATTTTAAGACGGATAAAGCGCAAAAAAGGCTTAGGGGCTTTGTCGAGAAAAACCCATCTACTATAGCTACAAAAACGGAAATAATCTTAGACCACTTCATAAACAATATAGTAAAAACAAACAAACTAAAAGGCAAAGCAAAAGGTATGGTGGTAACTGCCGATATACAAACAGCCATCCTTTATCACAAGTCTATTATTAAAAAACTCCATGCAATCGGCGATCCATTTGGAGCTATCGTCGCATTTTCTGGTAAAAAAGAGCTTGACGGGATAGAATATACGGAAGATAGCATAAACGAATTTGATTCAAAAGATATAGTCGATAAATTTGATAGCGATCAGTATAGGTTGCTAGTGGTGGCGAATAAATTTTTAACAGGATTTGATCAGCCAAAGCTTTGTGCGATGTATGTGGATAAAAAGCTAGATGGGGTTCTCGCCGTGCAAGCTCTCTCGCGCTTAAACCGAGCTGCACCAAAATACTCTAAAAAAACAGAAGATCTCTTTGTGCTTGATTTTTTTAACAAGATTGAAGATATTAAGGCATCTTTTGATCCTTTTTATACATCAACGTCATTAAAAGAAGAGACAGATATAAATGTTTTACACGAACTAAAATCAGTACTTGATGATAGTGTAATTTATGAGCGTAGCGAAGTGGATGAGTTTTTTGAGAGCTATTTTAAAGGCGAAGAGGCTGGGAAATTATCATCTATGATAGACGCGGTGGCGGATAGATTTAACAATAAACTTTGCCTTGAAGATGACGATAAAGCCGACTACAAGATAAAAGCGAAGCAGTTTGTAAAAATTTACGCGCAGATGGCGTCAATCATGCCTTATGAAATATTAGAGTGCGAGAAGCTGTTTTGGTTTTTGAAATTTCTAATACCTAAAATGGTCGTAAAAGATAAAGACAAAGATAGGATAGATGAGCTTTTAAATGCGGTCGATCTTTCTACTTACGGACTAGAAAGAGTAAAGCTTGGCGCAAAAATAGAGCTAGATCCAAGCGAGGCGGAGCTAGAGCCACAAAATCCAAATTTAAGAGGTGCTTACGCCGATGATGAGAAAAAAGATCCGCTAGATGAGATAATAAAAAATTTTAACGAGAAATGGTTTAAGGGCTGGGACGCTACGCCTGATGAGCAAAGGGCTAAATTTATACACATTATTGATAAAGTAAGAGCCCATAAAGATTTTGAGGAGAATTACGAGAAAAATACAGATGGAATTAACAGAAGACTCGCTATCGAAAAAATAATAGATGAAGTGATAAACAAAGAGAGAAAAAAGGAGCTTGAGCTTTATAAGCTTTTTGCGACAAATGAGGCGTTTAAATTAGGGCTAAGGGAAAATATAGAAATGGCTTTGAAAACTAGAGTTTAAAATATAATATATTTGTATTATATTTAGAAAAATATTTACTATAATATTTAATTTTATATTGCTACTGTTGAACCACTGGGGCAATTTATCAATTATTATTTATGATAAGTAATATCAAATATACTACATTTAAATGGTTGGTTTATATCTAGGTTTTGCCAAAATTTCTCTTAACTTTTGCATTGGTTCTTTTTTGTTTTTTCTAATAGGGCGAGCATACTCTATGTAGCTACAAAATGTTACCATTTACAGCTCCATAGAGGCTCGCAAGGAGAGCTTGCCGCTCCCTTGACCCACGCTTAAAAAAATATTTTCTTTATTAAAGTGGCCATGCAAGATAGGCTTTTTTAATAAAAGCTTAAGTTTATTAAAGGCAGGCATAAGTATAAAAAATAATTAGACTAAATTATTTTTGTGATCTGCAAAATATATTTTAGTATATTTTTAAAATGGCAACGTAACAAATAATGTTTGGAAGTAATAAATTAGATGATTATGCAATAAACTTAGTAGAGCCTCTACGTTTAAAACATATCTAGACTTTGAGTTTTTTCCTTGCATACATCACTTACATGGTGATGTATGCTGGTTTTTT
>CAUSWS010000041.1:0-9328 GCA_963535265.1 uncultured Campylobacter sp.
TAAGATGATGGGCTATTTAGCCCTGCGTAGCGCTCTAGGATAAATTTATCAAGCCTTAGCGAAAAAGGTAAATTTATCGCTCGTGAGCTAAAGTAAAATTTCGCCTCTTGCCCATCAAAGCTTAAAATGCTTGGCTCAAGATCATATCCGGCTCCACCTTTTAGCTTGGCGCTCTTGCTCTTTTCATTAGCAAAGCCAGCCTCTATGCTAAGCGTAGCTGGGGCGTTTTTCTCATCTTTTTTATAGCTAGCTATCTTTATCTCAAATTCTTTGCCGTTTATCTCTTTTTTAAAGCTAAAGTCATTTTTACCAAGCAGGCTAAGTCTTAGTGGGAAGCTAAAGCTCTCATTTGGCATCTCAACTCTCAAATAAGGCTTTGTGCTTTGCATATAGTTGCCACTCTCGCCCACTCTAAGATGTAATACACCCTCTTCGCCAAAGTATCTTGTAAGCGCAGCACCGATGAAGATCAGAATAAAAGCAAGATGTATCAAAAATGCGCCAAATTTCTTATACATCTTGGTTTTTACGATGCTAATGGCTAAGCAAATGGCACAAGCTGCCATGACGCACTCGTACCAGAGCGCTTCATAAACAAGCACTCTAGCCGTTTGTGTGTCATAAAAATTTTCCAAAAAGGTCGCCACCCCTGCACCAAAAGCAAGGATAAATAATAATACTAAAGACAAGCGATAAATGTTTAAAATTTTCATCACCTGCCCTTAAGCCTTAAATGCTATAAGTCTGTCCTGCATAAAGTATAAAAACCCTAAGCAATAAAACGCCAACGACTGCTGCAAATGAGCCAAGGTAGAAGCTAAATTTCATCTTGCCAAGTGCGAAATTTAAAACAAGAGGCAAGACAAAGCCAACTAAAACAACCCCAAGCCAGAAGAAATTTGCCCAAACGCCACTATAAAATGCAACTGCCGCGCCTTGCTGATAGCTTGAGCCAAGCAAAAGTGAGACAAAAAGCATTAAAATGAGTAAAATTTCAGCGCATAAGACGTAAAACTCCACGCCGTGAAGCGAGCCAAGGTCGCTTGAGTGTGGATCTTCTTTGAAAAATAGTGCCGCTATCAAGCTGCTACCACTTATGCCAGCACTTAGTCCTGAAGCTATGAAAAGCGCTGGTAAAACGGCGGTGTTTAAAAGTGGAAATCTAATAAGCACCGAGATCAAAAAGCCTGTATATGCGCAAATGATAACCGCAAAAAGCAAGCAAAGCGCACTTAAAAGCGGGTAGAGGGGATTTAAAATTTTCATTATGCCATCAAAAATGCCACAAAAAGATTTTAACTCCGTACTAAACGCATACAAACACATCAAAAAGCTAAGCGGTATAAAGACACAAAGTCCAGCTACACCGATAGACATAACTGATGTGAAGTTGTAATTAATCAAAATTTTCCAAAACAAAAGTGGTTTTTCAAGGTCAGCTATCAAGCAAACCATGCCAAGCATGATGCTAACGAAAGCCAAAAGCGAAGCAGCCTTGAAAAATGGGCTAAAGCTCTCTTGTCTTTTGTAGCGCTTTAGAACTATGGCAGCTATTAGCGCTCCGCCACTCATACCAGCTAGCAGAAGATAAACAGCGATCGGCCAGCCCCACTCAACTGCGTGCGAAAATGTCGCAGTGAAATTTAATGCACCATCCATCTTACACCCCCGCTTTTACTTTAGGAATATATCTAAGGCTTGGTTTTGTGCCAAGTTCTGCTCTTAGCCTTATGCTATCTTTGACAGCTAAAAGCTTGCTAATGTGTGAGCTCTCATCGTTTAAATCGCCAAATACCAAAGCCTCATATCTGCACGCCTCAACGCAGGCTGGATCTTTTTTATCCTTTAAATTTGTATCTATGCAGAAGTTACAGCTTTGGGCTGAGTGATTGACTTTGTCGATATATCTCACATCGTAAGGACAAGCTACGATGCAGTATTTACAGGCGATGCAGTCATCTATGTTTGTAGTTTGGATGCCAGTTTTTATGTCCTTGTGACAGGCTTTTGTTGGGCAAACAGCCACGCAAGGCGCATCCTCACACTGCTGACAAGATACTCTTACATATCTTTTATCAAGCAAATTTTTTGGATCAGTCTTATCCTCTACAAAAAGTCTCATCTGTCCTTTTGGGACTAAATTTACCTTTTTGCATGCCACTTCGCAGTCCGTGCAGCCAACGCATTTGTTTTGGTCAAATATCATGCCAAAATGTGGTTTTTTCGCACTCTCTTCACTCTTAAAAGCAAAACCACTACTTGCCACGCTAGCACCAGCAGCCACAACTGCCATGCGTTTAAAGAAGGCTCTTCTGCTATTTTGATTTTGCATTTTTAACTCCATTTATGCCTTAATGAGGCTTTTTAATGCCCTCATTTTGCTCTTTCTCATGAATTTTTCTTGCTGCCTCAGCTAGTTCGCCAGGCTTTAAGACCTTAATAAGCTCTATCTCAAAAACGATAGTCTCGCCACCAGGTATCCCCTCCATGCCGCTATCGCCATATGCAAGCTCAGGCGGGATGACAAATTTAAACTTCTCGCCCTCTTTCATAAGCATAAGTCCCTCTTCAAGACCAGGGATCAAATTTAGCATCGAAAGATGAGCTGGAGCCTCTTTTGTCTCGTCAAAGACCTTGCCATCGACAAAGCTTGCTTTATAATTTACTATGATGATGCTCTCAGGCTTTGGTGTAGCCCCTTTTGAGCCACCTTTTATGATCTCATATTGTAAATTTGATTTTGTTGTTTTTACATTTTTGTTTTTTGCATTTTTTTCCATATAGGCTTTGCCTTGGGCTAAATTCTCTTTTAGCTTGGCTGCCTCTTTTTCTTTTACTATCTTATCTAAGCTTTCAGCTCTTTTGTTTAGTAGCTTTGCTATCTCATCATCACTTAGTTTTAGTTCACTCTTTAGCGCATCGCTAAAGCCTTTTATGACTGCATCAGCGTCATAGCCAACACCTAGTTGCTTTTGATCTAGCAGTCCTTTTAAAACATATCCGCCACTTGTTGCGCCTATGGCATAAGAGTCGTTTGTATCGACATTTGCTAAGAGGCTAGCCACGCTTAGGCTAAGAAGTAGCGAACATTTTAAAAACCCATTTTTCATTTCAAACCCTTAAGATTAAAGGGGCTAAAACTAGCCCCTAAATGCTATAAATTTTTGTTTAGAATTCTCTGAGCTTCTTTTATATACTCTTTAGATGCATCTAGTCTTTGTTTAGTAAATTTAAATCCGTGCATACCCCACGAACCATCTTTTTCGACCATATCGATGATCTCTTGAGCGTTTTGGACAAGCTCATAAACTCTTGCTTTATCACTTGGATCTAGCTTTTTAGTCTCTAGTAGTGAGTAAATTCCCTCGATGCCTATTTTGACCTCTGAGAATTCATTTTTAACTGGAGTTTGCCATCCCATAACCTCATCATAAACTTGTTTTTGGTTTTTAAAATGAAGTGTTGGTTTTAGCTCAGATAGCACTGGGCTATGGCAGCCTTTATTATCTTTCATATCTTTATCAGCCCAAGATGTTCTAGCGCATGCCCACATCAAATCAACATAGTTGTGGCCATTTTTATCTCTCTCAAAGTGCCAATCTTTAGCATCTCTTGGACCTTTAGCAGCGTCGCCTGGGACAAGAGATTTCTCTTTTGGATCGACCATGATCTTCCAGATGTGAGAGCGTCTTTGAGTATCAAAGCCAGCGTTGTCTTGGAACTGAACAGCGTAGAAGTTCTCGCAGCTCATCATAAATGGCATGTGGCAAGATGCACAAGTGTTGTTTTTGTGAGTATCTGCTTTTGATGCGATATATGCTTGAGTCTCGTGACAATCTTTACAATCTTTTTTGATCTTTGGTTTAGTGTAGAACGCACTTAGATAGCCTTGATCTGGGTTGTAGTTCATACCAGTTACGCTCTTATCACCTACAACGTTACCTGTGTTATCGTGTGGATCGTGGCAAGTGACGCATCTCATACCTTTATCGTAGTGAGCGGTAAAGTATGATTGAGAGCCTTCAGAGCCGCATCCTGGTCCCATTGATTTAAATTTAGAGCTTAAAGAAAGATCTAGCTTGCCGTTGTTAAGTGGGTTAGCTCGCATTAGATCTGGGCTAAAGTTAAATCTTTGGTGACAGCGTTCGCAGTTTGATGTTCTAAAATTTGTAGCTCCATCAAGGTGACCGCCAGCTCCGTGGCACTCCTCACAGCTTACGCCTTTTGAGATAGTGTGTTTTTGAAGCTCTTTGGCATTACCAAGTGCTGCGTAAAATTCTGCTTTTGACTTAAAGTCAAATTTAACCGGGTGACAAACCTCACAATATGATGAGTTTGCTTGGAAAAACATCGACTTTTTATGCTTTGCAGCGTATGAGGCAAGACCTCTAACATATCCGCCATTATCGCCATACTCTTCAAGAGTGCCAGGAAATTCTGGGACGAGCTCTTTTATCTTTTTAACAGTTGCGTCGTCTAAATTTAACGCCCATGTTCTTTGCCATTGGTTACCGCCAGCAACGATCTGACCTGTGCCATCTCTTAGCAAGCCGCCCTCAACGTAGTAAGTACCACGAAGTAGCCATGCATCGACGTAGCCCATCTTAGTTCTTAAGTGACCAACGGTTGCATAGATGACATCTGGAGTGATACCTTTTGGAAGGATAGAAGCGGTATCTTTGTCAAATACTGGCTCAGTTAGGTTGTTATTGACCTCTGGGTGCTCGCCAGGGAAGCGCATAGTAGTTGCGTGGCGAGATCTGCTCCAGACCTCATACTGAGCTGGGTGACACTCACCGCACTTTTCTGGACCTACAAATTTATTAGGAAACTGAAGTGATGAGGTGGCTGGAATTCTATACATCATAGAGCTATAGCCCTTACCGCCATCTCTTTTACTAAGCTTTGACATATCAAAGCCATGTCCCTCGGCAAGCCACTCTAAGCCGCGGTCATGAACGACCATTTTGCCGACGGTTTTGCCACCATACTTTGTAAAAATAGGGTGGTTTTTAAATAGCCAGTTATACATCTCTTGCTCTTCTACGACGTAGTCTTGCAAGGAGACAACACCTCTACTTTGCAGTGTGCCTTTAGGATTTGCGATAACATCACGTGCTTTATCGGACATCTGCATATTATGCTCTTCGCAACAGGCTTGTGAAGCAAAGATACTAACACCCATGAGTAAGCCTGCTAAGGCTTTGTGTAAGTTTCTCACGTCTCCTCCTTTGAATTTTTATCCTAAAATCAAAATGATTTCATACTGATAATCTTAACACCAAAAAAGGGTAGAAAAGGGGGAAAATTAACAAATTATAAATTTTCGAAACTAATTGTAAATGCAACGTGGTTTTCATCCACATTTTTAGCAAAGATTAGGGCGTTATTTTTGCGAGCGATAAGACGGCTCATATATAGCCCAAGCCCACTACCGCTCTCTTTTGTGCTAAAGTGTGGCTCAAAGATGACCTTTAAAAATGAATTTTTTATCGCTCCTGCGTTATTTTGCACGCATAAATTCTTGCGATTATCTTTTAAAAAGGCGCTTATCTTTATCACTCTTGGCTTTGTGTAGCTTTGCTTAAATGCGTCTTTGGCATTATTTATGATGTTTATTAGAATTTGGATTATCTCATTGAAATTTGCAAACAGTTCAAAATTTTCTCTCACGTCAAGCTGCACTTCGATCTGATACTTTTTAAGCGTTGCGTTTAAAATTTTTATCGTTTGATTTATCACTTCAAGCACCTTAAATTCTTTTCTCAAGGTATTTGGACTAAAGAAATTTTTAAAGTCATCAACGGTTTCTGACATGAAATTTATCTGCTTGCTTGTCTCTTCTATAAACTCATAAATTTTCGCCTCATCAAGCTTTTTTCTCTCCTGATAAAGCTCTAAATTTATCAAAGCTGAGCTTATCTGAGCTAGTGGCTGCTTCCACTGGTGCGAGATATTGCCTATCATCTCGCCCATAGAGGCTAGACGGCTTTGATGTATCATCAACTGCTCAGTCTGCCTTTTGCTCTCTTCGCCACGCTTATGCATCTTATAAACAAGTAGTAAAAATAGCCCAAATATAAGCGTTATGGCGCTCATTATGACGATGACCTCTTGCAAGTGATAGGTAAAAATGGCGCGGATTGGTATCTTAAACGAGATCATCGCAACCGTTTCGTTCACGTCTGGGATCTCTATGCCCTCCATGCCGTATTTTTCTAGCATTTGTTGTGGGGCATTTGCACTGCTATGACAGGCTAGACAGCTTGGACTTTGGTTTTTTATAGGCAGACCCACAAAGAGCTGTGAGCCATTTTCATCTTTTATTATCTTTACAAATTCTTTAAATTTATTCTCTTTAAAGCCATGCAAGACGCCAGCTTCAAATTCATTTGGCTGGTGAGCTTTATTTAGCGGTGCGATAGCAACTAGCTTGTAGTCAAATTCAAGGTTGTATTTTTTCTTTTGGATGTTATAAATTTCACGGCTTATATATGAAGATGATAGAAGTCTCTCGTCAAAAAAGTCCTCTTTTAAAATGCCCTCTTGCTTTAGCTGTTCGATCAGCGGGCGTTGCACGCCTGAGATGTACTCTCTTACAGAATTTATGCCCTCTAAAACATAATACGCCTCTTTTTTGGCATCCTTCATCGCAAGATCGTTATAAAAATTTAAAACAAGTGCCGAAACTAGCAGATAGACAAAGATAAAAGCACCGACTATTAGCTGAAATTTATATCTCACAAAGGTAGCCCACGCCGTATAAATTTTTTATCACATCTTTGCCTAGCTTTCTTCTAAGCTCTTTTACGATGGTCTTTATAGCCTCTTTTGTCGGCTGCTCATAGTCCCAGATGTAGTCAAAAATTTGCTCATAAGTGATAGTTTGGTTTTTGTTGTTTAAAAAGTACTCCAAAAGCTTGCTCTCACTCTTGCTTAGATGAGAAATTTGACCATTTACGTAAAGCGCTTTTTTGCCAAAGTCATACTCAAGCTCGTCATTTAGCCTGATGGTTGGCGTGCGCCCAACTAGCTCAAAAGCCACATCTTCAAGCGCTTTGATGAAAGATTTTTTATCGTATGGTTTTGCAAGATATCTTGTGATTTTTAGCTCAACCGCGCGCCACAGATACTCTTGCTCGACGTGGCTTGATAAGATCACGATAGGGATTTTTTGATTGATAGCTCTTACTTTTTTAGCGATCTCAAGACCATCGATATTTGGCACGCTGATATCAAGCACTAGCACGTCATACGCCCCACTCATTGCAAGATCAAGCGCATCAAAGCCGTCTGTAACGCCTTTAACCTCTGCGAAAAAGAGCTCCAGCGAGGCGCAGATATTTCGCAAAATCGCCTCTTCATCCTCTAAGCAAAGGACCTTTTTGTTTGATAAAACATCTAAAATATCATACTCTTGCATACGTCATCTCATCTCTTAAGCCAAAATGCCGACTTAAATAACACAAAATAAAAATTATTTCATAAATTTACATCATGATCGTAAGCTTAAAGTAAAAAATCGGCTCGCTACTTAAGCAAAGAAGTTAAAAGATAAAGTTAAATTTAGCCAAATATTTGGCTAAATTTATCAGGTTCTAAATTTTGAAAGGCTAGTGTTTAGATTATCAGTCATCTTTGAAAGATGAGCAGCTGCAAGTGAGATTTCATCCATGCTTTTTGAGTTTTGTTTTGAAATTTCATCGATATTTACGATGCCTTTTATCAGCTCTTCGACCTTATTTCCAGTCTCTATATAGTCCCTCGTAGAGGTCTCATTTAAGCTAACAGTCTCGTTCATTAGCAGATTCATATTTTCTATTTTTTCATTTATCTGGGCTGATTTTTTGCAAAGTTCGCCGGCTTTTTTGGCATTATCGCCGATGGTATGGCTTGAGTTTGAGATCGCTTCAACGATTAAATTTATAGTTGCATTTATCTCGCTTAGGCTATTTTGCGTGCGTTCAGCTAGTTGTCTAACCTCATCAGCCACGACTGCAAAGCCACGTCCATGCTCTCCTGCACGCGCTGCTTCTATGGCGGCATTTAGAGCAAGTAAATTTGTCTGATCAGCGATGTCATCGATGATATTTAAGACATCTTTTACATTTTTAGCTTGATCAGCTAGGCTTTTCATAGAGCTAGCGAGTGAAATTTCGCTATTTGCAGCCTCATCGACATTTTTGCTAAGCCCCAAAACATCGTTTGAAACTTCATTTATATATAGACAGGTTCTTTCAAGATTTTCTTTGCTCTTCTTAGCCTCTTCAAATGAGCTCTTTATCTCTTCTGACATATTTTTTGCCATATTTGTCGTGTCTGTGACGATTAGCGAAGATTTGTTGGTTAAATTTGTAGTTTTAGCTGATGTTGAGGAGAGTTGCTCGGCGATAGAAGAGTTTTCATTTGCCAACCCTTTAACGCTCTCTATCACAGATCTTAGCTCACTTGTTAGGTCATTTATAGAGCTTTTGATGTTTGAAATTTCATCTTTGCCACTAACTTCAAGCTTTTTAGTAAGATCGCCTCTGCCACTTTTTATCTCATCTGACATCGCGGTTAAATTTGCAACGATATTTTTTATAGGTCTGATGATCGCCCTACTTAAGATAAATAACACGATAGCTATCAATATAACCGTGATCACAGCACAAGTGATGATAAAGGTTCTTGTATTTTGGCTATTTTGCTCGTTTAAAACGGTCTTTGTCTTTTCTATCTCGTCCGCCAAGTCATCGACATATACGCCGCTTCCTAGCATCCATTTATATGGCTCAAAATTTGCAGCGTAGCCAAGCTTCTCCACTGGCTCCTGCCCCTCTTTTTTCGCCCAACCAAATGTGACAAATCCGCCGCCTTGTTTAGCCTTTTCGATGAGCTCTTTTATAAGAAGTAGCCCTTTTGGATCTTTTAGTCCGATCAAATTTTTACCCACAAGCGATGGCTTTTCAGGGTGCATCAAAACAACGCCGTCGTAGTCGTAGATGAAGATATAGCCAGTTTTATCGCTAAAGAATTTTAGCTTTGAGACGACTCTAAAAATTTCTTTTTTTATCTCATCGTCGCTTAGCCCTTTTTCTTTGCCGCCATTATAAATTTCACGCATCATTTGATTGATCGTCTCGACGTCATCTCTTAAATTTTCTTTTCTGGCATTTACCAGCTCGTCGTAGGACTTATTTGTGAAAAACTGCGTTAGATCGCTTGAAAATTTGCTATTTAAAAAGATGAGCAAACAGCTAACAAGCAAAACTGAAAAAACAAAAGTGAGAATTATCTTTGTAGATATTTTCATAGCACACATCCTTGCATTTTGGGATCTCCTAAA
>CAUSWS010000042.1:0-9203 GCA_963535265.1 uncultured Campylobacter sp.
ACATTTACGGCTGGCAAATTTTTATCAAATTTAACAAGTAAATTTTTGGCATTTGCGGTCGCATTTAGGTCGTTTAGATAAAAATCATTTTTGGCTAGATCAGCCTTGCCGTTTATCTCGTCTAGGTGGTAGTCATCAGCCACGATGTAGCCATATATCCAGCTTTTTACCTCGCTGTTTAGGTGTATGCGGCTATCAAGCTCAGCGATGAAGTCCTTTATGCTGCCAGCATTTACGTCATAGGCTTTGTAGGTTAAAAGTGTATCTTTTAAAGCAAAGCTAAGCTTGCCATTTAGCTCGTGCGAGGTGAAATTTCCGTCAAATTTATAGTCATCTTTGTCAAAATTTGCACTGCCTTCGCCGCTAATGCTTACGTTAAAATCTTTAAGGCTTAAATTTCTTACTATGAAGCGATCGACGCCATTTTGTTGCTCGTTTTGAAATTTGATATCGATGTTTAGATAAGGGCTATCAACGAAAAATATATCATCTAAAAATAAAATTTTGATCTTAAAATCATCGCCTATTTGCACGCTCTCAAGTGAAATTTCTTGAAAAAATGTGTCAAGATAATCCACGCCCTGGCTAAGGTTTAAAAGCTGCTTGTCGCTGGCTTTTTGCTCTGCGTTTTGTTTAAATTTAGGTAGCTTGATCTGCTTTGCTCTTACAATTATTTTTTTATCTAACTTTATATATAATTGCTCCAATTTTACGCCGTAAAACTCGAAATCGTTAATTTTTATGCCGTATTTTAAAAGCAAAAGAAGCGAAAGAATCAAAATGATAAAAAATTTTATAAAAAAGCCGTATCTGGATATTTTCTTTGATATCGTACTCATCGTTGTCCTAAGCGTATTTGTTTATTTGGCACGCCCCATAAACACGAGCAAGGTCGTCTTTGTGCCAAAGGGAAGTGTGGGCGAAATTATATCTTATTTAGCTAATCGCAACTTTAACTTAAGTGCGATCGACAAGTATGCTATGCGCTTTATCGGCTCGCCTCAGTCTGGCTGGATCGAGATAGGTAAAGATAAAATTTCAAGGATTGATTTTTTAAAAAGACTTGCCAAAGCAAAGGCTGCGATGACCGAGATCACGCTAATACCTGGCGAAACTACGATCGTTTTTTTAAACCAGATAGCAGCCCAGCTAGGACTTGACGCAGTTAAACTAAATAGCGAGTATAACGCACTTGCTCCAGTTAGTGATGGCTTTTTGATGCCAAATACTTATAAAATTCCAGTTGGCATCAGCGAAAGGCATCTAGCCTATTACCTTGTAAATTCATCTAAAAAGGCGCAAAGCGAGATCAGCAGGAAAATTTTTGGTGAATACAACGAGAAAAAATGGTTTAAAATTCTAACCATCGCCTCTATCATCCAAAAAGAGGCCGCAAATGACGCTGAGATGCCTCTTGTCGCTTCAGTCATCTACAACCGCCTAGATAAGGGCATGAGGCTGCAGATGGATGGCACGCTAAATTATGGAATTTATTCGCACGATGTGATCACAGCTGAGCGCATAAGAAGCGACATGAGCGAGTTTAACACCTATCTAAATGACGGCATCCCGCCAAGCCCAGTCTGCTCGGTCTCAATAAGTGCGATAAAAGCGGCGATAAACCCTGCAAAGAGCGATTATCTATACTTTGTGCTTGATAAAAAGGCGAAAAAACACATTTTTTCAAAAACCTTAAGCGAGCACAATCAAAATATCGCAAAATAGGGCTAAAATACAACTAGCTTTAATAAAAAACGTGATAAATTTCAAAAAATCAAAAGGGCTAAAATGAGTGACATTATCTGGACTAAAACCGACGAAGCACCGCTTTTTGCAAGCTACTCTCTCTTTCCTATCGTTAAGAGCTTTTTATCCCGCGCTGGCATTAGCATAACAAGGGCTGATATCAGCTTGGCTGGGCGAATTTTATCTCTTTTTAGCAAAGAGCTTGGGCTAAATAAAGCCGATGAGCTAGAGCTTTTAGGTGAGCTAACCGCGCGCAAAGAGGCAAATATCATAAAACTGCCAAACATCTCAGCCACGCTCGTTCAGTTAAAAGCGGCGATTTCTGAGCTTAGAAGCAAGGGGATAAATGTGCCATTTTATCCAGATGAGATCATCACAGACTACGACGAAGAGGTCGCTAAAAAATATGCAAAAGTGCTAGGAAGCGCGGTAAATCCAGTGCTAAGACAAGGAAACTCAGACAGAAGAGTCCTGCCGCCAGTTAAAGAATTTGCCAAAAAGCATCCACATAGCAACGGCGACTGGGACAAGGCAAATAAGACAAAAATTTGCTACATGCAAAAGGGCGATTTTTTCGAAAATGAGCACTCAATCATCGCTAGTAAAGATGAGAAATTTTATATAAATTTCATAAGCTTGGATGGCAAAAAAGAGCTTTTAAAAGAGCTTGCCGTTCAAAGTGGTGAGATCGTAGATGCGACGTTTTTAAGCGTAGATGAGCTAGATAAATTTTATGAAAGCTGTTTTGAGACTGCGCTAAAAGAAAATTTAACCCTTAGCCTTCATCTAAAATGCACGATGATGAAGGTTAGCGACCCAGTCATTTTCGCGCATGCGATAAAGAGCTACTTTAAAGATGTTTTTGAAAAATTTGGCGATGAATTTAAGGCTCACGGTGTTGAGGCAAAAAACGGCTTAAAAGATATGTTTTCTAAAATTTCAACTCTTAAAAATAAAGATGAAATTTTGGATAAATTTGATGAAATTTTGAGCAAAAAAGCAAAAATTTGGGCACTAAATGAAAATGCTAGCAACTTTGACGTGCCAAATGACGTTATCATCGATGCCTCAGTGCCAGCGCTCATTAGAAATTCTGGCAAGGTAAAAGATAGAAGTGGCGAGCTAAATTTCTCGCTTTGCATGATCCCAGATAGGACCTACGCTAGGGTTTATGAGGCCTGCGTGGCGGATTTTAAGGAGCATGGCGCGCTTGATGTAAGCAAGATCGGTAGCGTGGCAAACGTGGGGCTAATGGCTAAAAAGGCCGAGGAGTATGGCAGCCACGATAAGACCTTCATCGCAAAAGAGGACGGAGAATTTATTGTTTTTGATGAAGCAGGCAAGAGCGTCTTTAAATTTAGCGTCAAAAGTGGCGACATTTTTAGGATGACACAGGCAAAGGATGATGCGATAAATGCGTGGTTTGAGCTTGCTTTAAAAAGAGGCGAAATTTCAAAAGATGAGCTTATATTTTGGCTAGATAGCAGCCGCGCTCACGATAGAAATTTGATAGCTAAATTTGAGAAATTTAAAGATAAATTTACTAACGCTGGCGTGAAATTTGAAATTTTAAACTACGAGCAAGCAACTAAAAAATCGCTTGAAGCAATAAGAGCTGGCAAAGACGTCATAGGCGTAACTGGCAACGTTTTAAGAGACTATCTAACCGATCTTTTCCCGATATTTGAGCTAGGTGGCAGCTCTAAAATGCTCTCAGTCGTGCCGCTACTTGCTGGTGGAGCTATGTTTGAGACGGGCGCTGGCGGGACGGCTCCTACGCTTGTAAAAGAGCTAAAAGAGAAAAATCACCTGCTTTGGGACAGCCTTGGCGAGTTTTTAGCACTTAGTGCTTCGCTTGAACATCTTGCGTTTTTTAGGCAAAAAAAAGAGGCAAAAGAGCTAAGTGAGGCGCTAAATAGAGCGGTTGCTAGCTATTTGGACGAAAACAAAACGCCAAATGCCACTCTTGATACTAGAGAGTCGCACTTTTATCTAGCACTTTTTTGGGCGAGAGAGATGGCAAAAAGTGGTGGGATTTTAAGCAAAATTTTCACAAATTTAGCAGACGAGCTAGAGAAAAATGAAGGTGAAATTTTAAAGCAGATCAGAGAAAAAGAGGGAGCTAGCGCGGAATTTGGCGGATACTACCTGCCAGACGAAGCAAAGGCAAATGAGGTCATGAGACCAAGTGAAATTTTAAATAAAATAATAGGATAGAAGATGAAAATAAGTGTAGTTGGAGCTGGAAACGTCGGTGCTAGCATAGCTTATGCGCTTTGTATGAGAGAGCTTTGCGATGAGATCGCGCTTGTAGATATATTTGGCGATGTGGCGCGTGCAAAGGCGATCGACCTAGCGCAGTCAAGCTGTGTCTTTAACGCAAAAACTAGCGTTTGTGGTGGCGATGATTTTGTGCTCATTGAAGGCAGTGACATCGTCGTAGTCACAGCTGGAAGCCCAAGAAAAGAGGGTCAAACTAGAGAAGATCTGCTACTTAAAAACGCCGTTGTCGTAAAACAAACTGCGCAAAAGATAGCCGAATTTGCTAAAAACGCAGTGATAATCGTAGTCACAAATCCGCTTGACGTGATGGTCTGGACGGCATATAAATTTAGCGGTTTTGGCAAAAACAAAGTGATCGGCATGGCTGGTGAGCTAGATAGCGCAAGGTGCAGATATGAGCTAGCGCTTTTAAAAGATAAGGACGCTAGTAAGCTAAGAGCAAAGATCGTCGGTGCTCACAATGACGAGATGATCGTCGCTCAAGAAAATATTAGCCTAAATTTAAGTGACAGCGAGCTAGCAATCCTTAAAAAAGAGACAAGCACTGGCGGAGCAAAGATCGTTAAACTGCTTGGCACTTCGGCTTACTACGCGCCAGCGGCTGCAGCTGTGAAGATGTGCGAGATGATCGTTGGTAAGAGTGATGAGATAATAAGCGCTAGCGTGCTAATAGATGATGAGCTAAGCTGCGGCAGGCTAGTAAGGCTCGGACGTGATGGCTTAAAAGAAATTTTAGAGCTAAATTTAGATGAAGACGAGCAAGAGCAACTAAACAAAAGTGAAGCTGAAATTAGAAAAAATATCAAATTTTTAAAAGAAAACTTAGAGTAGGAAGATATATGATCGTAAAAGAAAATGTCCCAGTTTGGGTCGATGAGAGCAGGTGTAAGGCCTGTGATGTCTGCGTGAGCTACTGCCCAGCAGGCGTGCTAGGTATGAGGCTTGAGCCAAAGGCGGTGCTTGGCAAGATGATAGAGGTGGTCTATGCTGACTCATGCATAGGATGCCGTGACTGTGAGCTTCACTGTCCTGATTTTGCCATTTATGTGGCTGATAAAGGCTTTAAATTTGCAAAGCTAACGCCTGAGAGCAAAGAGCGAGCTGCGGCTGTAAAGGCAAATAAATTTGCCAAGCTTGGAGAGAGTGCATGAGAGAGGTAGTATCAACTGGGAATGCCATAGTAGCAAGGGCTGCGGTCGAGTGTGGCTGTAACTTCTTTGGCGGATATCCTATCACTCCAAGTAGTGAGATCGCCCACGAGCTAAGCGTGCTTTTGCCAAAACATGGCGGCACATTTATACAAATGGAAGATGAGATAGCTGGCATTTGCGTAGCTCTTGGCGCAAGTGCGAGCGGCGCTAAAGCGATGACTGCAAGCTCTGGTCCTGGAATTTCACTAAAGGCTGAGCAAATAGGCCTTGGCTTTATCGCTGAGATACCGCTTGTCATCGTAAATGTAATGCGCGGCGGCCCTTCAACTGGTTTGCCTACCCGCGTCGCACAAGGCGATATCTTGCAGGCTAAAAACCCAACTCACGGCGATGTAAATATGATAGTGCTAGCGCCTAGTAGCCTAGAGGAGTGCTATACGCAGACCGTGCGTGCCTTTAACCTCGCAGCTAGGTTTATGACGCCGGTTATGCTGCTACTTGACGAGACGATAGGTCACATGCAAGCTAGAGTGCGCCTGCCTGAAATTGGCGAGCTTGAAATTTACAAAAGAAAAGAGTTTAGCGGCGAGCCAAAAGAGTATAAGCCATACGAGGCTGCACACGACGAGCCAGCCACGCTAAATCCTTTCTTTAAAGGTTATCACTACCATATAACAGGGCTTCATCACGGCGCAACTGGCTTTCCAACAGAAGATGGCAAGGTAGTTGAATACTCGATGAATAGGCTGTTTAAAAAGATAAATTTACACACTGATGAGTGCGAAAAGTTTGAAGAGTTTATGCTAAATGACGCTGAAATTTGCATCATCGCCTTTGGTAGCGTGGCTCTTTCAGCCAAGCAAGCGATATTAAATTTACGTGAAAAAGGGCTAAAAGTAGGGCTATTTAAGCCGCTCACACTTTTCCCAGCTCCAGCTAAAAAGCTAAAAGAGATATCAGATAAATTTAAGAAAATTTTAGTCTGCGAACTAAATTTAGGCCAGTATAGTGGCGAAATTTCAAAGATCATCTTAAGAGATGACTTTGCAAAACTGCTAAAAGCAAACGGCAGACCGATAAGCCCAAGCGAGATCGAGGCGAAGATAGGAGAAATTTATGGCTTTTAATTACGATAAATATTTACGAACAGATAAAATGCCTACTCTTTGGTGCTGGGGCTGCGGCGACGGTGTCATACTAAAGGCGCTCATCCGCGCTATCGACACCATGGGCTGGGACATGAACGACGTTTGCGTGGTCTCAGGCATAGGCTGCTCTGGGCGTTTTAGCGGATATATTGACTGCAACACCATCCACACAACTCACGGCAGAGCCGTAGCTTACGCGACTGGCGTAAAGATGGCAAACCCAGACAAGCACGTCATCGTGGTAACTGGCGACGGCGACGGACTAGCTATCGGAGGCAACCACACGATACACGGATGCCGCCGAAATATCGGGCTAAATCACATCTTAATCAACAACTTCATCTACGCGCTAACAAACTCGCAAACCAGCCCAACCACGCCAAAGGGCATGTGGACGGTCACAGCGCAATACGGCAACATCGATCCTAGCTTTGACGCCTGTAAGCTCGCAACTGCCGCAGGTGCTAGCTTTGTCGCGCGTGGAAGCGTCATCGAGCCAGAGAAGCTTACAAAGCTTTTTGTTGAGGGCTTTAGCCACGATGGATACAGCTTTTTTGATGTATTTTCAAACTGCCACATAAATTTAGGTCGCAAGAACAAAATGGGCGAGGCGGTGAAAAATTTAGAGTGGATAAAAGGCCGCACGACGAGCAAGGTCAAATTTGACATGCTAAGTGACGAAGAGAAAAAGGACATTTTCCCACTTGGTGTGCTTCACAAAGATGAAGAAAAGATCGAATACACCAAGGCTTACGACAAGGTAAGAAAGGCTGCAATGAGCAATGAAGCGATAAATTTTGAGGAGCTAGCATGAAGTCACAACTAAGATTTGTCGGCGTTGGCGGACAGGGCGTCATACTAGCAGGCGAGATCCTCTCAGCTGCCAAGATAAAAGCAGGTGGATACGGCGTCAAGGCATCTACCTACACATCTCAGGTGCGTGGCGGTCCGACGAAGGTCGATATCATACTTGACGAGAAAGAAATTTTATATCCTTACGCAAACGAGGGCGAGATAGACTTTATGCTTGCCACTGCGCAGATAAGCTACAACGCCTTTAAAAGTGGCGTGAAAGAGGGCGGTGCGATCGTTGTCGAGCCAAATTTGGTAAAAGTAAGCGACGAGGACAAAAAGCGCTGGAAAATTTATGAAATTCCTATCATCTCTATCGCAAAAGACGAGGTTGGTAACGTCATCACTCAAAGCGTCGTGGCTCTTGGTGTGGCTGTGGCGATGAGTAGGTGCATGGATGAAAATTTAGTGCGTGAAGAGATGCTAGCAAGCGTGCCAGCTAAGGTCAAAGAGGCAAATGCAAAAGCTTACGAGCTAGGCCTAAAATACGCAAAAGAGCTTTTAAAATAAATTTTTGGCTAAATTTGATTTAGCCAAAACCTCACAATATGGATCAGATAAAACTAGAAAATTTCCGCAAAGAACATGGCATTAAGATGCCTATCATTAGGAGCTTGCCATACTATGAGTGCTTAAAGATAAGAGAGAATTTACTTCATAAATTTAGCCTAGATGATGTAGATGAGTTTTTTAAGATAGATAAATTTAGCAGGCTTGATGGCTTTAATGCGGACGAAGAAAATTTTGATATAAAAGCCGTTTTTAGCAAGCTTGGCATAGCCACATCAAATGAAATTTGCATAAATTTTAATAAATTTGAGAGCATTGATATTTTGCATTTTGATGACCTTTCTAAATTTTTTTAGCGATATCTGGTATCCGTCACTTGATGACATCGAGATATTTGATCTAAATTTAAACTGGATCGTTTCAGTAAGACACTATGGCGGGATATACTACGTAAAACTGCAAAATTAACTCTTTTTGATAAAAAAACAATTTTTATCCTATTTTTATATATTAGTTTATTTTATTTATATTTATTTAATATTTCTACTAAAAATGCGTTAAAGCGGTGCTGGACTTCGTGCAACAACAGCCGTTCGCAAACAAAACCCAAATTTAACAGTCGTAGTTGCCACAAAGATGATGCCATCACGCAACGCGACCTGTATGGCAGAGGGCGGTATAAACGGCGTTACTGACTTTAGCAATGGCGACAGCTTCAAGCTTCACGCCTACGACACTGTAAAAGGTGCGGCCTATCTTGCTGATCAAGATGCAGTTGTGAAATTTTGCGAGGCAGCAGGCGCAGTTATCCACGAACTAGACTACAACGGCATGCTCTTTTCTCGTAAAGATAATGGCGACGTGGCATTTCGTTTCATGGGTGGCGCTAGTAAAAAACGCTGTAACTACGCAGCCGATAAAACCGGTCACGTTTTGATGCACGCCTGTCTTGACGACGCTATCACAGCTGGCGTTAAATTTCTAATGGATCACGAGTTACTTGAGATCGGACTTGAGGATGGTAAAGTAGAGGGTGTCGTTCTTCGCAACATCCAAGATGGTCAAATTTACCCAGTTCTTTGCAAATCTCTAGTCATCGCAACTGGCGGATACACTAGAATTTTCTATAACCGCACTTCAGTTCCATTTATAGCAACAGGCGATGGTATCGCTGCTGCGCTTAAAGTAGGTCTTGGTTTTGAAGACCCTGAGATGCTTCAGTTTCACCCAACTGGCGTTCAAAACGGCGGCACACTTATCACAGAGGCTGCTCGTGGTGAGGGTGGTTACTTGTTAAACAACAAGGGCGAGCGCTTTATGAAAAACTACCACGAAAAGATGGAGCTTGCTCCTCGTGACGTCGTCGCTCGTGCTATCGAGACAGAAATTCGCGAAGGTAGAGGCTTTGGCGAGGGTATGAGCGCTTATGTACAAAATGCAAAATTTGCAAGCGGTAAGAAGACTTCTGAGCTAGCAAAAATGTGGCAAGATAAATTTAAAGCCATAGCAACAG
>CAUSWS010000043.1:0-9185 GCA_963535265.1 uncultured Campylobacter sp.
CAGGCTAAAAACGCTCAAAAAGACGAGATAAACGAGGCTTATAAGCAGGCTATTTTAAAAAGCTTTATCGCTGGTCAGCCAATAATCAGCACCAAAATTTACGTCCATGAGGACTTTGAAGATAGCGAGCTGGTGGAGGAAATTTTAAACGAGAGGTTTGGACGTAAATTTAGCATCACTTGCCCAAAAATAGGCGACAAGCGTAAAATTTGTGAGATCGCTACGAAAAACGCTGAAGTTAGCATCGAAAAATACCTAAAAACGCACGATAACGAACTCTTAAACGAGATAAAAGAGTACTTTAATCTAGCTCACACGCCTTATGTGGTCGAGGCTTACGACAACTCGCACCTTTTTGGCGAGGCAAGTGTGGGGGCGATGGTGCGCTATGAGCATGGCGAGTGGGCGAAGCAAAACTACCGCCACATGCACCTAAGCTCTAAAAACGACTACGATCAGATGAAAGAGAGCCTAACAGCTAGGGCACTTAGGTTTGACAAGCTTAGCCCGCCTGATCTTTGGGTTATTGATGGTGGCGAGGTGCTTTTAAATTTAGCCTGCGAAATTTTAGCAAGCAGTGGCGCAAACGTCGATGTGATCGCCATCTCAAAAGAAAAAATAGACGCCAAAGCTCACAGAGCAAAGGGCGAGGCAAAGGATAAAATTTATACAAAAAATGGCAGCTTTAGCCTAAGCACGAGCGATAAAAAACTGCAGTTTTTCCAAAAAATGCGCGATGAGAGCCATAGATTTGTCATCAGTTTTCACAGAAAAACAAGGCAGAAAAATGATATGCAAAGATCAGAACTAAGACAAGCTGGCGTATCTGAGGGCAGTATCGCGAAATTAATAAGCTTTTACGGAAGTTTTGATAAAATCAGCGAAGCAAATTTAGATGAAGTAGCAAAAATAACAAACAAAAGCGTGGCAGCAAAGCTTTTAACGCTCAAAGAAGGAAATTTGAAGTGATAATATACAATAAAAACGGTCAAATTTTAGCGATGGGAGATATCTCTCTTGGTCTGCTTGAATTTAAAGATGTAAGGGAGTTTTTAAGCGAGCATAAAGACATTGACGAGCTAGTTTTAGACTACAAAGAGTCTGGAGTTTTTATAGATTATCTAGCTAAAAGACCAAATTTAAGAGTAAATTTAAAGACTAAAAACGGCAAAATTTTAAATGCGACGCTTAAGTTTTCAAAGATCAGCTCAGTAAAAAACGAAGAGTATTTCGAGCTTCTAATCCTAGATCAAACAGAAATTTACAGCCAAAACCAACAAGCTGCGATGAAAGCAAAGACCAAACTTCGCTTGCCAAATTTAAAGGTAGATGAAAAAGAGCTTTTAGACAAAGAAGAAGAGGTTTTAAACGAGAGCTGGTTTAGCGAGACGGCTAGCTTTTTAAATTTAAGCAAAAGCGAGTTTGCGACCTACCTTGGTATATTTTTAAGCAAGGCAAAAGACAAGATGATCTTTATCCAAAGTGCGGTGCAAGCAAGAGATACTAAATTTTTAGAAGAGAGCATAAAGATCTTAAAAGAGCCAGCGCTAAATTTAAAGATCACTCCGCTTGTGGCAAATTTCGATGCGCTACTTACCAGACCAAACAAAATGAAAAAGATCACTCTAATAAACAAAAGACTAAGCGAAATAAGCACGCTTTGCAATAAATTTTCAAAAAGGCTTAGCAATGAGGGTTAATAAATTTTTGGTTCTTTTGCCAATATTTTTGGCTGCTATCACTTGCTTTTATAATGGCGCACTCTACTTTGATAAATTTAGGATCTCTCATAGCATAAATAGTGAGGTAAAAAGAGAAAGTTTGATAAGAAAAACCTTAGATACGATCGTTTCAGAAAGAATTGCTTACGAAAGATATGAAAAAACTAGGTCGCCACAAGACGAGACGGCTTTAAGAGAGGCAAATGCTGCTAAGAATTTATTTGTAAAAAGTTTATCAAACACTCTTTCTAACACACCAGATGATAAAAGGATAAGAGATAGGCTAAATGAAGTTTTAAAAAACGCAAATGCAAGTTGGGAGAGCTCTAATCTCTCGTTTCTTAGCTTTGTTGAGTTAGCAAATTCTGCTGTTGAAAGTGGGCAAATTTTATTTAGAGATGTTGCTTTAGATATTAATATGAAGCGTTATATACTCTCTTTACTCAGAACCTATCAGCTGCTTCAAAACGTAAATACCACAAAAGAGCATATCTTGGCTGTGCTTATGGGTAAAGAAAAAATTACCGAAAGTTCGTTAAAACAATCTCTAAATAGCCTTAAATACAATGATATAAATGCAAATTTACTCCCAAATGGCGATATAAAAGACAACATAATAAGAGATATAGATAGGCTTGATAATATAGAGACCTCTCAGGGCTATGACGAGATCCGCTTTAAGCTAAAGCTAAAAAATGAGCTAACACGTGATGAAATTTTGCAGATATATACCTTTGAAAGCAATAGAGCCAAGCTCTTTAGCAAGATAGCAAATGTCTTAAGTGACGAGCTAAAGAGATTAAATGATAACTTTAGAGTAAAGGTGCTTAGCCTAACATTTTTGATGTTTTTTCTTTCGCTTTGGCTCTTTTACGCTGGCTATAAAACATACATCTGGCTAAAAGATCTAGAGAATTTAAATCAAAAAATGAAGCTTATAAGAGATGAGATTTTAAAAAGAGGGGATAGAAATCCACAAAATTTAATAGAAAGTTTCATCGCGCTATATAAAGAGCTACTTCAAAAGTATGAGCAAGAAAGAAGCTTTACAGCGATAAAAGATAGGCTGCTTGTTAGACTAAGTAAGAAATTTTACCAAGCAAAAGAGCAGATCTTTAGCTCGGTCGCTACACTAAAAAAAGATGAAAACATGGTAAAAAATGAGCTAGTTTTTGAAAATTTAGAAAAAAATAGCCAGATAATCGCGATAAATTACAGCAATATAAAAGGCTTGCTTGATAGAAGAAATGGCGAAGTTGGACTAAATTTAAAGCCGTTTAACCCACAAATTTTGTTTTCAAATATCCTTGAAGCGCAGATACCTTTCACGCAAGAGAAAAAGCTAAATTTCTTAACCTATCTTGATGCAAACATTAGCGACGAGCTAGAGGGCGATAGCGAGAAGATAAGCGTCGTCTTTGGCTCTATCATGCAAGCTGTCGTGACAAAATGCGATAAATTTGCCAACTTGATAGTAGAGATAAAAAATGTCAGCGACACCCTTAGTCAAAGCGGTCTTTTACTCATCGAAACAAAGATAAGGACAAATCAAATTTTTATAAATGAAGAGCAGATAAAAGCTTTAAACGCAGAAGATGAAAATGAGATAAATGACGAAGAGAGCGAGTTTTATCTAAGACTTGCTAGCTTTTATCTAAAGCTTTTTAACTCAAGCCTTGATATAAGCACGCTTGGCGGAGCTGGCAATGAGTTTAAATTTATCCTTAGTCTAAAAAAGGTGCAAAAACTGCAAAATTTCAGTCTAAATCACGAGCTAAGGATCGCGTATCTGCCTGATATAAATGTAAAATATAATGAATTTTTCGCAGCCACTTTAGAAGATATGGGGCTTAGGTTTCAAAATATCATCTCAAACAACCAAGCGCTAGCGAAAAACTATGATATCGTCTTTGCAAGGCAGAGCGCTAGTAAAAATATAAATATAAAAAATGTGGTCTTGCTAAAAGATCCGCTCACGCCACTTAGCGTTGCAAGGCTTGTTTATATGGAGAAAAATAGGGGCGAGAGCTTGGCTGAAGAGAAAGTGCTCTTTTTGCTTTGCGATAAAAATCCGCTTAGTCTTGAGATGTTTTCGCGCGCTTTTAGCTTCTTAGACTGCGAAGTCATAGGCGTTAGCAGCCATAAAGAGCTTAAACAAGCGCTGCTTTTAAATAGATTTAACGCAGTCTTTATCGATGCTTCATTTTTTGAAAATGGCGTGGCAAATTTCGCAAAAGAGATAAGATCGCTTCAAGAAGAGAAGTTAAATTTAGTCGCTGTGGTCTCAAACACCTCAAATATCCCTGAAAGAGAGCTGCTGCCTGCTTTTGACGAAAAGATCAGAAAGCCTTTTAGCAAAGATGATCTAAATCAAATTTTGCCTAAATTCATAAAAAACTATAAGCCAAGCAAAGAAAATAGATACTTTAGCAAAAATGAAAATATAGTGATTTACAAGAGCACGAAGCTTGAAGATAAGATATTTGCTAGCGCTCTTGGCGAGTTTCAAAACACACTTGAGATCGCAAATAGCTTTAGCGAGCTTTTGATAAAGATAAAGACAAAACCTTGCTCGCTAGCGCTTGTGGATGAAGTAGCGGAGGGTTTTGATATAAAAGAGCTAATAGCCACGATATCTGAGCTTAGATCGGGGCTAAAGCTAGATGCTAGAGTGCTACTTTTTAGCAACAACTTGGAGCTTAAAAATCAAAAAGAGTATATAAAAATCCTATCTCCAAGCGTGAGCAAGATAGAGCTTACAAACTTCGTAAAATCAGAGCTTAGCGAGATAAATTCGACCCAAAATGAACTAAAGAACAACTTTAAGTTTATAAAATTTAAGAGTTGAGTGTTTGGCTAGCTTGTAAATTTGAACTAAATTTCTAGGCTTGCATTTTTAGTAAATTTATGCGAGATAAAATTTAAATTTTTGCTGGTAAATTTGCCGCTTTGATTTAATGTAGCTTGCATTTTTGGCAAAGCGATTTTAATCAAATTCTAGCTAAGGATTTGCAGGTTTTTAAATTGATCTAAGCCGATAGTAGATCAAATTTATTCTTAAAAACGGCATAGGTAAAAATAGAATTTACTAGCCTGTAAATTTGGCATTAGGCTAGCTTTGTATCAATTTTACTCTTTTATCCTACCAATAGCTTCAGCAAATTTAAGCTCTTTGTTTTCAAAAAGGTTGTATTCGATCGCATCTTTTTCGCTAAGTATGACAATGGTTGAGCCAAGCTCAAAATTTCCAAGACGCTCACCCTTTTTGATGTGTAAATTTTCATACTCATAAATTTGTGTAAAATTTGCCATCGCATTTGTTTGGATGCGATCATCAAAGCAAAATTTAATCTTACCAACGTTTAGCGCACCCACGAAGACTAGCCAAAGTTTTTTGCCATTTTTCATTTCACAAAGTAGCGCCACACGCTCGTTTTTGGTATAAAGGCTATCGACCTTGCCAAGCCATTTTACCGCCACACTGTAAAGCTTACCTGGGATATAGACCGCTTTTTTTATCGTAATATCGCAGGGTGCATGATAGTGATGATAGTCTTTTGGGCTAAGATAGATGTTGGCAAAGTCAAACTCGCCCTCAAGCTCGCCCTGTCCTAAAAGCTCTTTTAGCCCATAGCTCATGCCTTTTATACTAAAAGCTTCTAACTCTTTCGTGGTGCCAAAACTAAGGCAGGTACCATCAACAGGACTTATAAATATCTCATCTGACGCGTCAAATTCTCTTGGCTTTATAAGCTCCCTGGTGAAAAGTTCGTTTAAATTTTTATACTCGCTTGCTGGCTTAAACTCGCTCATATCGATCTTAAATAGCTTTACATAAAAGGAGTTGATAAGCTCTTGAAGCGGCTTGAAAAAGTTTATTTTTGCTACCTTGCCAAAAATTTGAGAGAAGAGATTGTCCTTGTTCATTTTAGTCCTTGCTTAAATTTAAAATAGCGATCTCACTAGGAGCAAAGATCCTAACTGGAGGTCCCCAAAATCCTGCACCGCTACTAACATAAGCTTGCATTTTATCATTAATCTTATAAAGCCCATGTAAAAAACCTTGATCCAGCAAAACTAGGATGCTAAAAGGGAAAATTTGTCCAGCATGCGTGTGACCGCAAAGGACTAGATCGACATCTTTTTGCATAGTTTTTATAAATTTTGGCTGATGAGAGAGTAGTATGGTAGGCAAATTTGGGTCGCGTCCAGCTAGCGCTTCGTCTAAATTTGGCTCTAAATTTTTAAACCTTATGCCAGCTAGATCATGGACCCCAGCCAAATTTATGCCAGCTATTTTTTCATTTTTATTGCCAAGTATTCTAATGCCAAGAGCGCGAATTTTTTCTAGTATCCCATCAACTCCGTGGTAGTATTCGTGATTGCCAGGGACATAAAAGGTGCCGTAAGTGCTTTTAAGATTTTTTAATGGATCTAAAAAATCCCCTATAAGCTCAGCTCTCATATCAACCAAGTCGCCAACTATCACCACTAGGTCTGGTCTAGCTAAATTTATCTCTTTCACAAGCTCAGCCACAAAATCCTTTTGCAAAAACTCGCCAATGTGCACATCGGTTATCATGGCTATTTTTAGATTATTTTGTAAATTTTTTATTTTTATACTAATCTGTCTGATCTTTGGCGGAGTAAGTGCGTTAAAAATTCCTTTCAAAAAGCAAGCAACTACAAAAATGACAAATGTCACATCAAAGCAAAATTTAATAAATTTTCGTCTTGTGGGATTAAAATGAGCTTTTGAACAAATGCATCTAACAACATCATAAAACAAACTAACGCCAAATAAAAAAAGAGAAAAACCAATGAGCGTCCCTGCTACCAGATAGAGTTCTATATTTAAAAAAGAAAATCTTAGTTGAAGAACGAAAATAAACTCAAGCGCGCTAATAATATAGAAAAATATGCGAATTTTTTTAAGATGTGGAGTAAAAAAAGATACCTTTTTTATAAAACGTTTGTATGAGTATAAATTTGTAAAAACACTAAAGATAAATGCCCCAATAATGATCAGAAAAAGTCCCAAAATATCTCCTTGAAAACAAAGATTATATTTTATATTTTTAAATTTACATTATAAATTTTATTAATTATTTAGAACAATTTGTAGTGCTAAGCCGTATGATTTTATAATTTAAATTTACAAAAATAATTGTTAAAAGGTATTTACATTAGGATAATAACTAAAAGATAAAATTTTAGAATTTAAAAATAAAAAGGTGGGAAAATTCCCACCTTTATAAAGAATTATTTAACTTTACCAGTCTCAATTCTTTGTTTATAGATCTCACGAAGTTTTCTTATATCGTTTTTAACTTCGAATACACCATGCCAGTGTGAGTAGTCAGGGCCACCCATTAGAGCGCCTTGTCTCATACGACGACCTTCATGGTGCCACATATGATAATAGACATCTTGGAATTCATCTGACCAAGCATCTTCTAGTAGTAGGTTTTTAGCTTTCAACTCTTCAAGCATCTTAGTTGCTTCAGCGCTATAAACGTTATAAAGCTCTACTTGTTTATCACCCATAATGAAGAAGTTATCTGTGTGAGTTGTAGAGTGGCAAGCTTTACAAACTAGTTTCATCTCAGCACGTGCTTTTTCAGGATCGCCACTTGGGTGACCTGCTAGAGGTGTTCCTATGTTTAGTTTGCCAGTTTTTTCGTAAATAGCAGCAGCTTGTTCATCACCAGCTGTTCTTAGCTTACTGCTGATGCCCCATAGGTTCCATTTTAGTCTTCTTGAAACGTTGTGAGTTGTTGTTGTTTCACCAACACCACTCATGTGGCAAGCTGCACAAGTTGGAGCTCTAAAGTCTGGTACATCCCATGTATCAGGAGCAGCATCAAAGTTCCATTTGTGAGCTTCACTGTTATAGATATGTCCGTGCATTGAGTTGTTAAAGATCTCAATATCTGGGTGATCAGGTCCAAGGTGGCAAGATGCACAAGCAGCTGGTTTTCTAGCTTCAGCTACGCTAAATGTGTGCGCGCTGTGGCATGATTTACAGTTACCTACGCCACCATCTGGATAAACATTGCCTATACCATAGTTTGGCCAAGTCTCTTTTGTAGGTTTGTGATCAGCGTCTAGTTTGATGACGGTTCCGTGGCACTGAGAACAACCAGTGGCATCTGGAGCCATTTTAAAGTCAGGATGATCTGCTCCCTCATAGTGATACATTAGTTTCACCATTGCAGGATTAGCATACATTTGCATAGCAGCTCTTGCGTGACCGCTCTTTACTAGTTCATCAACTTCGTTTTCGTGGCACTTAGCACAAGTTTTTGGGCTAACTAGCATTGAAACATGGTTGTTAGAATCTTTTGGATGCACCTTAACTGAAGCCATAGGATTATCTGCATTTACAGAGTGGCAATCCATACAACTTACGCCAACGTGAGCGTGGCGACTATTTTTCCAATCGGCAACTATGCCGGGTGTCTCTTTAGCGTGGCACTCAACACAGCTTTTTGATAAGTCTGACATTTTGTGAGCAACTTTAATGTTTTTTACAACATTAAGGTTTAAAGCGTCAGATTTATTTGCATCCATGTTTGCGGCAAAGCCAAAAGACATTAGACAGGCTAATAACATTAGCGACTTTTTAAACATCTCTCCTCCTTACTTGGTTTTATTGTTTTCTTGTTTTTTAATTGCTTCAAATTTATCGATTTGTAGTCCTAAATTCTTGTGACCAACATGCTCGTGGCAGTCAACACATGATTTTTTATTAGGATTTCCAAGAACGAAATAATCTCTATGTGGCAAGAATGATTTACCAGCTTGAATAACATTTTTTAAATTTGAGTGGCAAGTCAAACATCCACTATCATAGACAAAGTGAGATGCATGCTCGCGTTTTTTACGCCAGTCGATCTTGTCTGTATCTGTAAAAAATGTCTTATAGCCATCATTTATCGATACTTTAAGTTTTGTAAGTACATAGGTATAGGCACTTGTATGGTTTAGGTGACAGGCTGAACATTCAGCTTTTATGCCAAGCTTGTTATTGCCGCCGTGTACATCTTCATGATATGCAGCATTCATAGGATCCATCGTGTGACAAATGGTACAGATGTAGCCGCTACCAGTAGCATGAAGTGCATCAGCTATGCCCATAGAAGCGATAAGGCCGATTACGATGCCTATTATCACAGATGACCAAACAAAAAATTTCTTCTTAACTTCAGCCAAATTTTCCTCCTGAATTTATCAATATATCGTAAATTTTTACGAAAATTTTAAGTGAATGTTATCTAAAAAAATATAAATTTTTTCTTTAAGTAAATGAAAATATTTATTTGATATTAACTTTCAATAAGAATAAATTTCTTGTAGCCCACCTACATTTTTTTCCAAAATTTGGTTCTTCTCATCAAGTTTGACCAAACCATTTGTTTTAAATTTATTTAAAATTCTCGAAAAAGTTTCTGGAGTCATATT
>CAUSWS010000044.1:0-9184 GCA_963535265.1 uncultured Campylobacter sp.
CCTCTTCTAAGCTTACAAAATTTGGCATCTCTCTTGGCGTTCTTGAGCTGATGACACACTCGTTATTTTCGCTAAATGCGTAAAATAGCGCACTGCCCCACTTACCAGCTCCGATGACTGCTATACTCATTTTAGCCCTTTTTTTAGCCTATTTTAGCCTTTAAAAGCTCATTGACCTTGCCAGGATTAAAGGCACCCTTGCCCTCTTTCATCACCTGACCAACAAAGAAGCCAAACATCTTATCTTTACCGTTTTTGTACTCTTCTACTTTGTCGGCGTTTGCAGCTAGAATTTGATCTATGATAGCAACGATCGCCGAATCGTCGCTCACTTGTTTTAAACCAAGTTTTTCGATGACGCTATCAACGTCTGCGTCATTTTCCATAAGGTAGTCTAGTACCTCTTTTGCAGCCTTGCCGCTTATCGTGCCATCTTCTATGCGTTTTAGCAAATTTATCATCTTGGTGCTGCCAACTGGGCTTGTCTCAATCGTTACGCCGTTATTTAAGCGGCCAAGAAGCTCGACTATGAGCCACGTAGTAGCAAGTTTAGGCTGAATTCCAGCAGCGATCAGCTCTTCAAAATATCTAGCCATCTCAACGCTTTGAGTTAAATTTAAGGCATCGCTCTCTTTTACGCCTAGCTCGCTAACATATCTTGCGACCTTTTGCTCGGCAAGCTCTGGAATTTTGATCGCTTCGTTATACATCTCTTCTGGCACCTCAACAGGCAGCAAGTCAGGGTCAGGAAAATACCTATACTCCGCGCTATCCTCTTTGCCACGCATAGATCTTGTCACTAAATTTGTCGTGTCAAACAGTCTCGTCTCTTGATAGACTTCTTCGTCATATTTGCCATCTTCCCAAGCTGCACTTTGGCGCTCTACCTCGTAATCGATCGCTTTTTGGATAAATTTAAATGAGTTTAAATTCTTTATCTCAACCCTTGTGTAAAGCTTGGTATCGCCTTTTGGACGGATAGAGACGTTTGCGTCGCAGCGAAAGCTTCCCTCTTGCATATTTGCATCGCTGATGTTTAAAAAGCGAAGGATCGAGTGTAGTTTTTTAAGATAAGCCACCGCCTCGTCGCTACTTCTAAGGTCTGGCTCGCTAACTATCTCAAGAAGCGGCGTACCGGCTCTGTTTAGATCAACCAAACTCTCGTTTTCTTCGTGGATATTTTTGCCAGCGTCCTCTTCAAGGTGCGCTCTGGTTACGCCGATGCGTTTTTTAGTGCCATTTACGTCGATGACGAGCTCGCCACCTTCTACGATAGGTATCTCAAACTGTGAAATTTGATATGCCTTTGGAAGGTCTGGATAGAAGTAGTTTTTTCTATTAAAGACTGATTTTTTATTGATTTTAGCGTTTATTGCCGTGCCAAAGCTGATCGCCTTTTTGACCGCCTCTTTGTTTAGCACAGGCAAAGCCCCAGGTAGAGCTAGGCAGGTCGGACAAACGTGAGTATTCGCCTCGTCACCAAAGCTAGTCGAGCAAGAGCAGAAAATTTTAGTTTTTGTATTAAGCTGAGTATGAACTTCTAAACCGATAACGACTTCAAACATATTTTTACCTTTAAATTTATGCAAATTTTTAGTGCGTATTTTAGCGATACTTTCTTTTAAAATATCTAAAGGGGAGCTTTGGCGATCTATTTATATAGGTTAAAAATGCTTTTGAAGAGAAATTTAAATTTTAAAAAAGAGAAAAGCCATATAAAAAATATGGCTTTAAATTTTAATGCTCGTGCTCGCTAATAGCGACTGCGCCAGCTAGATAAACGTAAGTTAGCATCATAAAGATAAATGTTTGCAAAACAGCCATTAGCGTTAGAAGTGCAAAAGCTGGAAGTGGAGCAAACCAAGGTGCAAGTGTAAGCATCGCAAGCAAGAACAAGTCGTCGCCCTTAATGTTACCAAAAAGACGGAAAGATAGCGAAACTACACGTGAAAGATGTGAGATGACTTCGACTGGAAACATAATAGGAGCTAAAAATTTGTTTGGTCCCATAAAGTGTCCAAAGTATTTGAAAAAGCCATTTTCTCTAATGCCCTCAAAGTTGTAGTAAATAAATACAACCAAAGCCAAAACTAGAGTTAAATTTAAGCTTGAGCTTGGTGACTCAAAGCCAGGGATGATACCGATGACGTTTGAGAAAAATACGATAAAACCGATAGTTGCGACAAGCGGGAGGTATTTTCTAGCTAGCTTTTCGCTACCTAAAGTATCTTTACCCATAGAGATAACGCCCTCTAAATAAGCCTCAACTATGTTTTGAAGGCCTCTTGGTACAAGCTGCATCTTGCTCCTTGCGATGTAGGCAACGATAAGGATGATCAAGGCTACAAGGCAAAAGTGAAACGCATAGACAAAGGCATGTGAATGGTTTAGCAAATTTGAGAATAGAAACAAATCTTTCATTGATTTACCTTAGATTTAGAATTTTGCGTGATTGTAACAAAATTATTGTTAAAACATTTTTAATTTTAAGCCTTGAAGTAGTCAAAAAGCAGTTTGCAAATGGTCGCTGCGACAACTATCAAAAACATCGTTCTAATAAATTTGACCTCTTTTTTGATGACTAAATTTGAGCCAAAATATGCTCCTAAAATTTGCCCTATAGCCATCAAAAAGCCAACTAGCCAAAGTATCTGCCCGCCTGCTATAAAAACGCCAAGTGCTACGATGTTGCTGGTGAAATTTAAAGCTTTCGTGTGAGTGACCGCCTTTTTTAAATTTAGCCCGATAAGTGCCACCATCGCAAACATCCAAAACGACCCTGCTCCTGGGCCAAAAAAGCCGTCATAAAAGCCCAAAATGAGCCCAAAGATGACATAAAATAGCTTATCATTCATCTTTGCAGCCCTGTCGCTCTCGCCTATCTTTGGCATAAAAAGCGTGTAGATGAAGATGGCGATTAGTAAAAATGGAATGATGATCTTTAAGAAATTTGCATTTAAAAATAAGATAAGCGTTGCGCCGATGGCAGCTCCTATGAATGTAAAAACTATGCCAACAAAGCACTCTTTATAGTTAATCAGCCCTTTTTTGGTGAAATTTAGCGTTGCAGTAAAGCTGCCAAAGACGCCTTGAAGCTTGTTTGTACCAAGGGCAAGATTAGGTGGCACGCCCATTGCCATGATAGCTGGCAAGGTGATCAGTCCGCCGCCTCCTGCGATCGCGTCGATAAAACCACCCAAAAATGCAGCCACGAAAAAGACAGTGTAGCTAAGTAGGTCAAATTCCATTTTTTGCTCTTTGTAAATTTAAGTTTAAAAGCGGATTGTAGTTTAAAGTTTTGAAATTTCATCTTAGAAATGGGAGTTAAATTTGAGCGAGAAATTTAAAAAAGCCTTTAAATTTAACGTTTAAAGGCTTTTTATGGAGGCTTTATTATTTAATAACGCCACAAAGCATTCTAGCGCCGCCGCCGCCAAGTGCTTTTGGTTGGTCACTGTGGTTATCGCCACCGACGTGAACCATTAGCGAGTGACCTTTTAGCTCGTCAAGGTTTTTGATCTTTGGAGCTAGCACTGGGTAGTTTGCATTGCCCTCGGCATCTACGTAAAGTGCTGGTAGATCGCCTTTATGACCCTTATCGTCCCATGCGAATGAGTGCATCTTTGTTTCAGCTGGATCCCAGTGACCGCCTGCTTTCATGCCAAGGCCTTTCTCAGTCGCGCCACAATCAGCATTTTGATGAACGTGAAAGCCGTGAAGTCCTGCAGGAAGACCTTTTAAATTTGGAAAAAACGCAACGCCATAGTTTGTCTTAACAGCAACTACTTCGCCAACACTCTTATCGCCCTTTTCGCTTAGCTCATTAACAGGTATAACTAGATGCTCGCCAGCCTTTGGATCAAAGTGATGACCCTCGTGAGCAAAAAGCAAAGTTCCTAAAACTGCACTTAGTAAAACGATTTTTTTCATACAAGCTCCTTGTGGATAAAATTGTATGGCAAGTCTACCCTAAATTTAAAAATTTAGCAATAATTTTTATTGATTAAGATTTTTTATGATAGTTTCTAGCTCTTTACTCTGCCCTATTCTATAAAGCGCAAAGTCGTATTTTATCGGGTCTAGCTCGTCAAATTCTCTAAGTTTTTTTGTAAGCTCCATCACCGCTTTGAAGTCGTAGCTCTTTCTATTTATAAGTCCTAAATTTAACGAAACCCTATGCGTATGCACGTCAAGTGGCATCAAAAGTCTATCTTTTGGCAAATTTTTAAATAGTCCAAGGTCGATGTCGCTATCTCGCACCATCCAGCGAAGATACATATTGTAGCGTTTATATGGGCTTTGAGGCTCTTTTTCAAAGCTCTTGCCAAAGAAAAACTCATATCCGTCTGAGCGGTAAGAATTTAGCCCATAAATAAATTTAATAAGCTCATTTACACCCTCTATCATCTCGCCATTTTTTGCAAGACCACGGGCTAAAATTTCCTCTATGTCACCCTCTCTTTTCAGGCGTGAAAGCGTGATAAAAATTTCTTTTACATCGTTTTCATTTTGAAAGCGGTATTTGAAATTTGATAAATTTTTCTTGATATTTTGCTCACTCTCATCAAGCAGGCTAAAATCAAGCGAATTTAGAAATTTCACTATCATTTTTGCATTGCCATAAGCAAATAACGCACAAATGAGCGCTATATTTGGCTCTTTAAATTTAGAGGCGACTTGGAGTGGGTCTGGGGCGTCAAATAGCCCCGAGTTTGTATTTTTACTAAGTACGTGCGAGTCTAAAAGGCTCTTTAGTTCGCTCATTGTTTTAGCGAAAGAAGAGTGTCTAGCATCTGATCAACGGTTGTGATGATCTTTGCAGCTGCGCCGTAGCTTGCTTGAAAGCGGATCAAATTTGTAAGCTCTTCGTTGGTATCTACGCCACTCGTTGATTGAAATTCCTCTTCAGCAGTCCTTTGCAAAGATGTATTTGTGTCGTGGATCGTGTTGTTCGCCTCGGTATCGCTCGCCATATCGGTCGTAAAATAGCGGTAATATCCCTCGATCGTCTCGTCCCTATCAAGCGCAGTGCCACTTGAGTAAAATGTCTGCTTTTGGTACTGAAGCTGTATCATCTTGTTTGCGACTTCGTTGTTTCCCACAACTGGCTTTGAGTAGGCACGAAGTTTTGTGTGATCTTGGGTGAAATTTTGATTGATGCCTATTGTATTTGAGTTTGTGCCAGAGAAAAATCTGTTGATGCCAACAACACCTGGGAAATTTGTGCCATGATCGACTATTGAGATGCTATAGAGCCCTTGAGCTTGCTTTGGTATGAGTGCAAATGTGCCTTGATGCGTGTTTTTATCATAAAAATACGACGCTTCAAAGAAGTCATCGACGTCATTTAGCATGTTGTTGTCGTTGTTATCATCTGAATTTGAGTTAAAATCCTGCACAACAGAGTTGCCGTATTTTGTATCATTCATCGTCGTAGTGCCGTTTATCTCGATAGTCTTTTTGGCTACTACGTTGCCTTTGTTATCATAAACTATAGCATCAAAGTTGCCATTTCTTATGCTATTGTCGTGGTTCATCAGCGTCTTGTCGTTTTCTAGGTAGCTGATCGGATCTGAGTTTGAAATTTCAACCGCAGACTCGGCATAGACGTTGTTTGTGCTAGTTATTAAAGTTTTTGAAAATGTATTTAGATTGTCGATATATTTTTGGATGATACCATCACTAAATTTATCATTGTCTGGCTCGTAGTTACGACCTCTAAGATCAAGCGCGGCGCCTATCTTGCCATTTGTGATCTTCTCCTCCATAGGGATGCGTCTGCCATCTTCTCTTTCATAATAAATTTTCGTGTATTGCCCACTCTCAGTTGAGCTCATAGAAATTTCATGAAAATTTACACCATCAACGATGCTCACACCACCGATATTTAGGTTGTAGTATCTTCCTTGATCGCTTATGCCAGTATCTATCCTTGACTCGCTTTTTAGATCGCTTTTATAAACAGCCGTATTTACCAGCTTTGACATAGCAAGCTCTAGCTCATCGCGCTTGTCACGAAGGTCATTTGCATTTATCTTGATACCAGCGTCTGCGCCAGATTCAACTCTTTGAATTTGCTTATTGATATTTGCTATTTGCTTGCCAAGTGAGTTTATCTCGTTTATATTTATCTTTATAGTCTCATCTATCTGAGTGTGCATATCATAAAGCATCTTTGATGAGCGGTTGATGCTAGCTGTTAAAACGCTAGCTTTATTTATCAAATTTACCTTTTGAGCGCCCTCATCTGGGTTTGAAGCAAAGTTATTCCACGCTGCAAAATACTCCTGTATATCTTTTACCATGCCGTTATCTTTTAGATCTGGGAAGTATTTTGTCGCCTCTTGTAAAATTCTTTGTTTATAGCCCGTATTTTCTAAATTTGATGATGAATATTTTAGTCTTGAATAGGCAAACTCATCGTGAAGCCTTGTCACGGTATCTACTTGCGTACCTGTGCCAACGCCACCAGGGACTGTGTTCATCGCTGGAGATGCAGACTGGACTACGCGCTGCCTTGTGTAGTAGTTACTATCGGCGTTTGTGATGTTGTTTCCAGTTGTGCTTATTTGCACTTGGGCTGCATTTAGCCCTGAAACGCCTGTGCCTAATGACATAAAAATATTAGCCATTTTTTAAACCCTTGATTTGTAAAAATTATTATCTGTGCCGCTGCCGTCTTGGCCGTATTCATTACTCTGAGTACCAAAGACTTTTTTGCTAAGCGAGTCGAAAAACTCCTTAACAACAACGACGTGTCTTGCATATTCTTTATTTACTTTATGCAAAATTTCAAGCTTTGAACGCATAAGCACTAGCTTTGACTTCACTTCATCATCTAAAACGTTTGCAAGTGTCGTAGTGCCACTCTCTTTTGAGACCCTTAATAGCTCTTTATCCAAAGCTCTTTTGGTATCTTCAAAAGCGCGCACGAGAGCATTTTTCTTCTTCACGCTCTCATCAACGCTTGAGTGTTTCGCCTCTTTTATGTTGGCGATATCTTGCATCGTTAAATTTATAAGCTCGTCTAGCTCGCCTATGGCCTCGTCCAAAAGCTTCTTTATCATTTAAATTCCTTTAAATTTAGAGCAACGCATCAGCCACAGCTTTTGCTGTTTTAGAGATATCTACCTGATAGGTGCCATTTGCTATTGCATCAGCTATCTCTTTTACCTTTGCGTTTTCGTTTGTTTTTACTTCTTTGTTTTCATTTTCAACTCTAGCATCGCTATTTTTATTTAGCGTATTTGCCTGGTAGTTTGGTCTTTGGTTCAAAGGAGTTATCATATCCATACCTCTTAAAATAAAATGTTTATATCACTACATCGGCAAAATATAAATTTACTTAAGAGTCTCTCTTCAAAAAATCGTATAAAAGTTCTGAAAAACCTAAATTTCCACTCAAAGCTTTGCTCATAGCGTCGTTATACATAGATCTGTAAATGTCGCTGCCAGCGGCTTTTGGATAGAGTGAGTTTTTATCATCTTCTTTTAAAGCGATATCAAGAACAGCTTTTACCATAAATGCTTCAAAAGCATCAGTTTGCTCTTTCAAAAGTGCATCTTGTTTGGCATTTGCATTTTTTATCTTGTTTGCTGAGATGTCACTATATGAATTTAGTGCTAAGGTGTTGTCTATTTGCATTATATTATCTCCAGATCGACTTGTATCGCACCAACTCGTTTTAAATTTTCAAGTATCGAGATGATGTCGCTTGGTGTTGCTCCAAGCTTGTTTAGCGCTCTTGTCACGTTTGCGACGGTTGTTTTCTCGCCTGAAATTTTAAGTAAATTTTGGCTAGGAGCCACCGAGGTGTCGCTACCTATATTTACATCATTTTGCGCCGCCTCTTCGTAGCTGTTTGGCTCTATTTTTATTGTAATTGCGCCATGAGTTATCACGACTGGGCTAACTACCGCGTTTATACCGCTAACTATCGTGCCAGTTCTCTCATCAACTACGATCTTTTCATCTGGCTTATACTCGACATCAAGATCAAGCACAGCGCTTGCAAGCTCGATGATACTAACATCATCTGGCTTTTTAACGATAACCGTTCTTGGATCGATCGCCTTTGCAGTATCGTCTGAGATATTTGCATTTATGGCGTTTTGGATATCAAGAGCGGTTTTAAAATTTGTATCTTTTAGGCTTAGTTTGATGCTATCTTGATTGTAGATATCGTAAGTTACTTCACGCTCCACAAGGGCGCCATTTAAGATAGTGCCAACGGTTGGGTGGTTGCCACCACTTCTTCCTGCGCTCTTGCCACCGATACTTAGAGGTCCTTGAGCCAAAGCATAGATATCGCCATCAACGCCTTTTAGTGGTGTCATAAGAAGGGTGCCACCTTGCAAGCTTTTTGCATCGCCGATAGATGAGATCTCGATATCAAGCTTGTCGCCATGCCTTGCAAATGCAGGCAATTTTGCTGTCACCATAACAGCGGCTGCGTTTTTAGACTTGATATCATCTGGATTTATCTTGACATTTACGCCTTGAAGCATGTTTGATAGCGACTGGATCGTAAATTTTGATGTTGAGCCGTCCCCTGTGCCGTTTAGTCCGACGACTAAGCCATAGCCTATTAGCTGGTTATCCCTTACACCAACGATATTTGCAAGCTCTTTTATCTGCGTAGCAAAGGCTGAAGTAGCTATCACTGAAACTGCTACAAAAGATAAAAATTTATTCATATTTTTTCCTAAAATTTAGCTATTTTAGGTTTTTAAAGCAAAAGATGTTCCAAAATTTACTGAAAATAAGAGAGAGATGTAGCTCCAAATTTTTTAAATTTGATAAGTTTAAATGCAGAAATTTCATCGCCAAATTTAAAGTCGCTGTTGTGCTCAAAAACTATCATATAAATTTTCTCTTTTTTTAGCTGCGAGATCAAATTTACAAGCTTTTCATAGACATCATCAAAGCCAGCTCTTATGTCAAATGGTGGATCAAGATAGAGCAAAACTTTGCTATTTTGCGAATTTACAAGATTAGGCAAAAGCGCAAAGCTATCGCCATTTATAGCTTTTAAATTTGGACTTTGCAGGCTTGCAAGATTGCTTTGCGTGATCTTAAAAGCGGCTCTATCTTTTTCGATAGCGATAGCCTCACGTGCTCCGTTGCTAACAGCCTCGCTTGCCATCACGCCACTTCCACCAAAACCCTCTATAAATGTAAGTG
>CAUSWS010000045.1:0-8864 GCA_963535265.1 uncultured Campylobacter sp.
GTTTGAAGCTTTCTATAAACCCAGTAAATCGAAGTATCATCAGCGTCGTATGAGCCATCAGAGTAGCCTTTTATAAAGCCATCAAGCCCCTCGTAATACGGCAAATAAACGCTAAGATCAGCCATACCAAGAGCGACATAGGTCACACGGCCGATCTCTTTTGGTAGCCATGGGCGCACCTGCATGACGTGAGACTCGTATGTTCTAAAGACGCTTATAGCGCGGTAGATGTTTTTCTTATCTTCGTCTTTACTAATGTAGTTATCAAACGGCGTGCCGTCGTAGTGAGCTCTCATCGCAGCTTTTAGATCTTCTACACTTAGTTTTTTCTCTGGTTTTAAAAATACTGGAAATTTCTGACCATCAGCGAAGTCTTGTTTTAAGCTTGGGTTAAACATACTTTGAACCCAGCAAACACGTGGGTAGTTGTAAGTCACATCTCTCTCATCATCCCTTGTGTAGGCCTTTGTAAAGTTAAATTCACCATCTTTTGCAGGGTCATAAGTCTTGTTATCGATCGCAAATTTTATGACATCTTTTGCTCCCATGAAATTTGGATCATTTTCTTTGTAAGCGTGAAGTCTGCCTTGGTTTGCAGTGACGAAGTACTCATCTTGTGGGATCTTTGAAGCGATCCATTTATGGCCTGTGCCTGTTTCAAAGTACCAAAGCTCGTTTGCATCGATAAATACCACGCCAAAGCCCTCTCCAGCGCCTTTTGTCTCCACTATCTCACCAAGAAGCTTAACGCCCTCTTTTGCACTTTTTATGCGTGGCAAAAGCACGTCTGGGATGTCATCTTCTGTGATGCCGGTCTCTTCGTTGTATGGATCAACTTTTAAAAGCTCATCTTTTGCGTAGATAGTCTCAGTGCCACTAAGTCCTACGCCAGCCTCGTTGTAGCCGACTGCTCCGTGAAGTTTTGTGTGCGAGTTTGCGATGGTTGTGTATCTCATGCCATCTTTTGGGAGCGGATATGTAAAGTCATTTGCGCCGTCATGTGCCTTTGAGCTGTGCATGCCAGTTTGGTTTTTCGTAGCTGGATGTATCAAAAAGACTTGAGCCTTTATAGCCTTGCTATCAGCGCTCCTAGCCACTAGCATAGAGCCGTCATTTGAGGCTTTATCTCCTACTAAAATGGTAGTGCATGCCAAGCTACTTGTGCCTAAAATCGCACTCATAGCGACGATTGATGCAAGAATTTTGCCTTTCATTTTTACTCCTTTAGTAAAATAAATTTCTTATATGTGATTATATTTCAAATTTAATAATTTAATTCTAAATTTTAAAACTTTTTTAAGTTTAATGTAAATTTATTGCAAATTTTGTCTAAGTGAAATTTAAATTTTCTAAAGGATTTTTCGCTATAATCCAAATCTTACGCACTTGCGTATAAAATTTCAAAAAGGATTAGCATGCCAAAGATGAAAACCGTTCGCGGTGCTGCTAAGCGCTTTAAAGTAGGTAAAAATAAGATAAAAAGAGGCTCTGCTTTTAGAAGCCACATCTTAACAAAAAAACCTACTAAGCGTATGAGAGATTTGCGTGGCCCAAAATACGTGGACAGCACAAATGTCCCAGCCGTTCGCAAAATGCTCGGCGTATAAAGCAGCGTAGATTTAAGTTTTTGACAAAAAAGTCATTCAAACTCCCCCAAATTTAGGGGCAAGACTCACTTTGTGAGCGCCAATTTGTAAAAGGATAAATATGGCAAGAGTAAAAACAGGCGTAGTTAGAAGAAGACGCCATAAGAAAGTTTTAAAGCTAGCACGTGGCTTTTTCAGTGCTAGACATAAACACTTTAGAAAAGCTAAAGAGCAACTAGAGAGAAGTTTAGTTTATGCATACCGCGACAGACGCCAGAAAAAACGTGATTTCAGACGTTTATGGATCGTTCGTATAAACGCAGCTTGCAGACTAAACGACATTAGCTATTCAAGATTTATCAACGGCTTAAACAAAGCTAAGATCGAACTTGATAGAAAAATTTTAGCTGATCTAGCTATGAATGACGCGAAGGCATTTGCGGCACTTGCAAAACAAGCAAAAGATGCTTTGAAATAACACCTTTTCTCCGCTTCGGCGGAGATCTTCCTTTTTATACACTTTAAAATTTAACAACAAAAACGCTATAAAACTCTTTATTTTACACAAAATTTGATATGAAATTTAAATTTACTACCTGCGACTTTTACAAACTACCAGCCAAATTTAACTACCAGCCAAAAAACTAAATTTCAATACTCGTATCAAAGCAGTGTTTCACCGCTCCGCTAAATAAAATTTTAGCGCTTTCTAGCCTAAGGCCAAGCTCTTCGCCACTTTTTGGATAGACTTTTAAGCTTTGCGGTGCGTTTAAATTTAAAGTAGCGCCGTAAAAGCAAGCCGCCATGCCAGTACCACAAGCTAACGTCTCGTCCTCCACGCCCCTTTCATAGGTTCTTACTTTTAAAACTCCGCCATCAAATTTGGCTAAATTTACATTTGCATTGTATTTTTGACGAAGCGCCCTGCACTCTTTGACGTCAAATTCATCTAAATTTTGCGTGAAATTCACAAGATGAGGCACGCCAGTATCGTAAAAATACCAAGTTTTGCCACCTTCATTTAGTGGCTCGCTTAAAATCTTTGGACTTGTTAGCACGACCTCGACGCACTCATTTTTAACGCTCGCCATCACCTCGCCGCTACCAGTTAGCAGGGCAAATTCTCTTGAGCTAACAAGGCCGTTTAGATAGGCATATCTAGCAGCCGCGCGTGAGCCGTTGCCACACATCGCAGCGTAGCTTCCGTCGCTATTGTAAAACTCCCACTTCACGCCCTTTTCGTAGGGTAAAAGCACGATGAGCCCATCAGCTCCCACGCCATTTGTTCGGCTGCAAATTTGTCTTGCAAGCTCACTTCTATCTTTGCTTAAAAATGTATGAAATATGACAAAATCATTGCCACTAGCGTTGTATTTTGAGACTTGCATGAGCTGCCCTTTTATTTTTTTAGCTGATTTTACTAAAATTTAGGTAAGAGTTATTAATAAATTTAAAGGATACACTTTGAAGAGCTATATATTAAATTTAGGAAAAGAGTTTTCTTTGATAGAAAATGGCTTTAAAGAGCAAGAAATTAGGGCTTTGGCTGACTACAAAGCACATGGCAGCGAGTATTGTAAAAAGCTCGCATTTTTAGCCTACGACTCAGATATTTATCAGCTCAGAATGTACGCCGTCTTTCTCTTTGGACACCTATCAGATAGCGAAGAAATTTTGGCATTTATGAGAGATGAAGTTTCAAAGGATGAAAACTGGCGAGTTCAAGAAATTTTGGCAAAGGCGTTTGATGAGTTTTGCAAGAAAGTTGGCTACGAGCAGGCAGTTTTAACCATCGATGAGTGGCTAAAAAACGGCAACGCAAATACAAAAAGAGCCGTAAGTGAGGGCTTAAGGATATGGACAAGTAGGCCCTATTTTAAAGATAACCCAGATGAGGCCATTTGGCGGCTAGCCAGTCTAAAAGATGATGCAAGCGAGTATCTTAGAAGATCAGTTGGCAATGCCCTAAAAGATATAAGCAAGAAATTTCCAAATTTAGTAAAAGCCGAGCTTGAAAGCTGGGATTTGCAAAGCAAAGAGGTCACTTATACATATAAATTTGCTAGTAAATTTATCAAGAAATAGCGCAAATTTGCTTTAGAAATTTCTCTAGCTCCAGCTCTAAATTTTCCCTATCTCCGCTATTATCGATAACAAATTTTGCCATTTCTCTCTTTTGCTCTATACCCATCTGAAGCTTTACTCTAGCCTTTGCCTCCTCTAAATTTAGAGCGTTTCGGCTCATTAGACGACTTAGCAAAAGCTCTTTTGGAGCGTAGATCACGGCTACATTTTTAAACTCAGCGTAACGCTCCTTTTTTTCAAAAAACAAAGGGATATCGACAAAATAAACCCTCCCCAAGCTCTCAAGCTGCGAGGCCTTTGATAAAATTTCAGCCTTTATCTTTGGATGCAAAATTTGCTCTAAATTTTTAAGCTTTTTTGGCTCACTAAAGACGATAGCGCCAAGCTTTTTACGATCTATCTTGCCAGCCTCATCCAAAATTTGCTCGCCAAACTCACAAACGATCTCGCCTTTGCAAATTTCAAGCTGTTCGTGCGCGATCACGTCTGCGTCTATCACGCTAAATCCGCGCTCTTTTAGTAAATTTACAACCGTGCTTTTGCCACTAGCGATCGAGCCTGTGATGACATAGGCGTTTGGAAATTTCTGCAAAGTCGCTCCATTTTTGAAAATTGATAACAATTTTAGCAACTTTTGGCTAAAGTTTTAAAAACTAACCAAAAGGGCGAAAATGATAAGTTATAAAGATGCCGGAGTTGATATAGATGCTGGAAATAGCTTTGTTGAGGCGATCAAGCCTTTCGTAAAATCTACGCAAACACCAAACGTCATAGGCGGCATCGGATCATTTTCAGGTGCGGTCAAACTGCCAAGCGGATATAAAAATCCAGCCATTTTAGGCGCGACAGATGGCGTTGGCACGAAGCTTCGTTTAGCTATCGACGCTAAGAAATTTGACGGCGTGGGCGAGGATCTAGTCGCTATGTGCGTAAATGACCTCATCTGCAACTTCGCCACACCACTCTTTTTCCTCGACTACTACGCGACTGCAAAGCTTGAGATAGAGAGCGCCAAAGAGGTGGTAAAAAGCATCGCAAATGGCTGCAAAAAGGCGCAGTGCGCGCTGATCGGCGGTGAGACAGCCGAGATGCCGTCGATGTATGAAAAGGGCGACTTTGACCTTGCTGGATTTGCCGTGGGTATCGCTGAGGCTGACGAGATCGATAGGAGTAAATTTGTAAAAGCAAGCGACGTTCTAGTCGCACTTCCAAGCAGTGGCCTGCACTCAAATGGCTTCTCTCTTGCAAGAAAAGTAGTAAGCGAGCTTGGGCTAAAATTTGACGAAAAAGTGGGCGATAGAGCGCTCATCGATGTGCTTCTTGAGCCAACTAGAATTTACGTGAGCGACTTTTTAAATTTAAAAGATAAGATCACAGCGATGGCTCACATCACAGGTGGCGGCATAGTTGAAAACTTGCCTCGAGTTTTCCCTGCTGGACTTGGCGCAAAGGTGCAAAAAAGCACTATAAAAACGCCTGAAATTTTTAAAATCCTCGCGCAAAAAGTAGAAGATAGCGAGATGATGAGGACATTTAATATGGGCGTTGGCATGATCCTTGTTGTACCTAAAGAAAACGTAGATACTGTGCTAGCAAATAGCGATGGTTACGTGATCGGAGAAGTGGTAAGCGGCAAAGGCGTAGAGCTAGTTTGATGCAAAAATTTAGCGATAAACGCCTGCAAAAAACCAAAAACAAGAGCTTTTTTGATCTTAGTGTTTATCATTTTTTAGGCATGTTTGGCGTGCTAGAGAGCGATATAAAAAAGCTTGATCTTTATGAGTGCTGGTGCGAGGTCTCGCGAGGATCAGGCGTGCTGACTATTATGAAAGACAACGGCGAGAAATTTAGCCGAATTTTATAAACACAGGAAAGTAACTTGGCAAAGCAAAAGGCAAAAATCGCACCGATCTGGGCTAGAGTAAAGGCCTCTATCATCGATCTTTTCATCATAGGTATGCCGATATTTTACGCCACGACCTACCTTTTGCTTGGCGACAAAGAGGCGTTTTTACACAACCAGCTTGCGATCTTTGGCGTAAATAGCCTCATCTCATTTATAATGTGCCTTTTTTTTAGCATAAAGGCACAAACTCCAGGCTACAAAGCACAAGAAATTTATCTCATAAATTTACAAACTGGCAAAAAACTAGGCCTTTTTCACGCGATCTTGCGTCAAATTTGCTTTGCATTTGCAGGCTTTAGCATCATCGGACTCTGCCTTTGTTTTTTCAGAAAAGACAAGCTAAATTTACACGACATCATAACCCACTCGGCAGCTGTGCAAAAAGCAGCTTAAATTTACTTCGCTCCGTGCCAAAGAAGGTGGTTTTTGCCTAGCTTTATGTTGATAGATAGCAATAAGCTACAATCCCGCACCCCTCACCACAATAGGGCTAATATATGCTCTTAATTTTTTATCTTGCAATACCCTGTTTTTTAAAATTTATAGTTAGCTAAAGTATAAATATAAAATTTTAGTCGCTTTATCACAAAATAATGCACATTTATAAATGTAAATTTAACTACAGCCACGAAAAATTTTTGATTAAATTTATGATGAAATTTAAGCGCTTTGTGAGTAGAGTTTGACCTCGTTTATCAAAAACTCATAGACCCTTTGCTGGACTAAAATTTCCTCCTCGCAGCCACTCATCAAGCGGCGAAGGTGTGAAAAATCTATCTTTTTAGCATATCTTTTGTGGTCTTTCATATCTTTATCTATGCTTAAAAGAAGCGTGTCAAGCGTGATCCTGTCGTTTCTTTTGACCCTTGCCACGTACTCTCTAACGGTTTGGATTAAGAAGTCTTTTCTAGTCTGATCGTTTTCATAAATTTCACTTACGATGTCGTTTAAAACGCAAAAATCATCCTCGTCTGGGTCAAATTTAGCCGAGATCATTGCGGCAAAAATTTTGGCACGAAACTCTAAAGACTTGTGATGATAGATGAAAAAATCCCTAAAGGCCGATAAAAAACGAAGTTTGATCTTTCCTGACATTGCCCTACTTTTGGTGAAATTTATGTGAGATTATATACTCTTAAAGCTAAATTTTTAAAAATGTAACTATAAAACAAAATTTAAGTATAGTTTCTGTATGATTGCGAAGCTCCTTCTTAGACCTGTGCAATGCTTTTTATGAGAACCGCTTCAGGGTGGGAACACAGCAGAGCACTTGTATTAAGTGTGTGCCGCAGTTATCTGAGAGGGGGTCTTTCTAAACCAAAATGTTCATTAAAATCATCGCAAATTTCTAAAAAATCCACTCCGTCGATCTTAGGTTTTTCGCTAAAAAATTTATACATATTATTAAAGCCATCAGTTAGCTCTTTTGATTTGACGCCGTAGCTTATAGAAATTCCAGCTTCGATGTAGGCTGAGAGTTTGTCGCAGTATTTTAATGCTTTGCCATCAATTGGGTTAAATTTATCCTCATTTACGTTTTCCATCGTCCCTTCATGGCAGATGATTTTACGCTCATAAGTTCTATTTTCAAACTCATCTTTTATAAATTTCTCACCATCTTTTCTGATACCAAGGATGTAGCTAAACTCATCTTTGATCTTTTCTGGTACAAATGGCAAAATCCTCTCATCAATAAGCCTCATCTCATACTCGCTGATGATCTCATTTAGCCCTTTTACGCCATATTTTACAGGGCTTATGATGTCCCTTGTAAGGCTCTCTGGTAGGTCGTGAAATAGTGCGCAAAAGAAGTTATTTTCTAGGCGTTTTTTGCAAGCTTTTGCTTTTAGTGAGTAAAAATAGCTAAGTATCGCAACTACTAGCATATGTCCTAAGACCGCAGTTTCAGGGATGCGAGGCGTTTGTGCCCAGCGCTTTTGAAACCTTAGCCTACCACTTAGATCTACAAGGCGGGCTAATTTTTGATTCATAGCGATCTTTCTAACGCCAATTAGCTCGTAATAATCCTCCATCTCCTCTTCAACCTTAGCTTTAAGCTCGTCGATGTCGCTTAAAAACTGACTCGTTTGATAGACGATGGAAAATTCCCATCTAGTGGCAAGATAGCTAGCTGCTTTTAGGATAAGGCGTTCTTTTTCATGCTTTTTATCACTTTTAAAATAACTTTTAAATCTCTCTAAAAACTCCCCATCTTCAATATCTGAAATAAGGCTATCAAGATTACTTAAGACCCAGCTATTTATCTGCTCTTTTTTTGTCTTTTGGATGTGGTGAAAGACGTCTGGACGTATGTCTGTGACTACAACCCTACTTAAAAACTCAAAAATTCCAGCCTCAATGATATAGTTCATATCGGCGTCTTGCTCTTGTTTTGCTATGAAATAAGCGATGATAAATTTATGAGCTTGCTTATCAAGCTCGACTAAATTTGTCATCTTTGGATAGTCGTTCCAACGTGATATAGATGCTGCTTTAAAGATATGTTCTATAAGCTTAGCACTTATCATTATTTATCCTTTTTGACTACTTTTGGCTTCTTATCATCGGCGTAGCTTATCTTTCTAAAGCCCTCTTTGTTTGAGCTTCTTCTTGGCTTGTCATCTTTTTTAAATTTATCATCTCTGCTGCCCCTGCTACTAGCGCGATCGCTTGAGCTACGTCTCTCACGTGGCTTGTCACTAAAGCTTCTCTCCCTACTTCTTGGAGCGTATTCTTTCTCTTCTGCTGGCTTTTTTACTACTAGATCAGAGCTGATCTCGATAACCGTATGGACATTACCACGTGGGTTAAAGTCGCCAACTATCTTCATAAATTTAGGCTCAAGCTTTTTCTCTAAAACAGAGTAAATTTCATTTATACTATCTTCGTGGCTGATGTTGCGGTTCATAAAGCTATTTATATAAAGCTTTATAGCTTTTAGCTCGACAACTAGCTTATTTGGGATGTACTCAAGGTATATGGTCGCAAAGTCAGGATAACCAGAGCGAGGGCAGAGGCAGCAAAACTCAGGCAGAGTAATTTTTATGACATAGTCCCTTGTTTGTTTATTTTCCCAGACCTCAAGGTCACTCTCTACGTCAAATTCTTTCAAAATTTTCTCGCCGTATTTCATCTCTAGCTCTAGCTCTTCGCTCATTTTTTATCCTTTATATTTTTGCTAACTAGGTCAAATTTAAATTTGATCACCTTTTAAATATCTAAGTGTTTAACATCTTTTGCGTGGTCTTGGATGTAGTTTCTTCTTGGCTCGACCTCATCGCCCATAA
>CAUSWS010000046.1:0-8833 GCA_963535265.1 uncultured Campylobacter sp.
CTCCAGTTGCCACGCCTTTGCCGCCTTGAAAGCCCAAAAATATAGAAAAACAATGCCCTGCCACACTTAAAACTGCCATCGTCCAAAGCGTGCTTTGGCTTGCACCAAGAGAAGAGGCTACGATGAGTGGCAAAACGCCCTTTAACACGTCACAAACTACGGTTAAAATGGCTAGTTTTTTGGCGAGTTTTGGGTTAGTTTGCTTTAAAACCCTTAAAACATTTGTCGCACCTATGCTTTTGCTACCCTCTTTTTTTATATCAACATGTCCAAAAATTTTTGCTAGTATGAGCCCTGATGGGACGCTACCAAGCAAGTAACTAACGGCATAAAGTATTAAATTTTGCATATTTTACCTTTTAAATTTAAAGAGAAATGATAATAAAAAAATTCTAATTTTTTTATAAATCATCTCCACAAAAGCACGACTTTTTCGTCGTAGATATCGCTTTTCTTTGGCGAAATTTGCGTTTCATTTATCGTGATGTTTTTAACATCATTTGCCTCTTTTAGTGCATCGCACTCTTGTGCAAATTTCTCTTCAAGCTCGCTTATGGACAAATTTATATCATTTACGCTTTGTTCGCTAAGCTTGACGTCACTTCGCTCTTTTAAGACCTTGTTTGCGCTTCTTGCACTTGATGCGATCTTGCCCGCGTTTTGGCGAGATAAGAGCTTGTTGCCAAATATCGCTCCAAATATGCTTGCGCCTATATTTATAGCCGCGTCAAGTCCGCTTGTGGTCATCTCTTTTTGCTCTTTATCAAGCTTTGCAAGGGCTTTGTTTAGCTTATCTTGCAAGCTCTTTTGCTCTTTTTCAAATTTAGCCGTGAGCTTTGCGGTTTGCTTCTCTAAAATTTCGTTGCACTTATCTTGAAGCCTTATGAAAAACTCCTCTTTTGACTCGTTTTCTTTTGAGTAAATTCCCATCGCCTCAAAGGTGTTAAATTTGAAATTTCTATACAAAAATTCTTTAAAATCTTTCTCTAAAGCGTTAAAATTCTTAGCACTCGTTATGAAATTTGGCACAGCAGCAAAGCTTGCACCGCTTGGCTCATTTTCGCTTGCATCAACGCGCATGCCTTCGCTAGCCTCACTCCAGTTTGGCTCTTTGTCATCTTCATTAAGCTCATAAAGATAGCTCACCTCACAAACGCTGTCTATCCCTTTTTTGGCATCATAAATTCTCACTTTTGCGCTTGCTAGTAAATTTGGTGTGAGGCTTTTTGAGTTGGTGTAGAGTTGTGTGATCGCACTTGAGATGATAGGTTTTGCGCTAAATTTCATCTCACTTTTATCTATGCCTTGGCTGCTTAAATTTTCTTTTTTATCTTTCATCAAATTTGAAATTTGCTCGCGGCTGAGCGGACCTTTTAGATAGCTAAGTGCCCAGCGCGTGGAGATGATGTTTAAGCCGTCCTCGTTTATATTTTTGAGTAAGAAATTTCTTTTGGCTAAATTTGATATGAGATTTTCAAGTGAGGCTTTGTCTAAGCTTGAGCCTGCGATGCCGCTTAGTCCGTCGATCACGCGGGCTTTATCCTGCGCTGTTTGGAGACGGCCGATGAACCAAGTGCCGATGTTGCTAAGGCCTTTGTAGTCAAGATCGACTGGGTTTTGCGTGCTTAAAACACAGCCTAAACCAAATGCACGGGCTTGTTTTAAGAGTGTGAGCATAGGCGTTTTTGACGGCGGATTTGCGTTTGGCGGAAAAAAGCCAAAAATTTCATCCATATATAGGATCGCTCTAAGTGAGCTAGTGCCCTCTGTGCCGCGCATCCACGCGATGATCTCGTTTAGCAAAAGGGTGACAAAAAACATCCTCTCAGCGTCATTTAGGTGCGAGATCGTAAAGATATTGCACTTTGCTTTGCCGTTTTCGTCAAAAAGCATCTTTGAAATTTCAAGTCTAACGCCTTGCGTCCAGCCCTTAAAGCTTGGGCTTGCGATGAGCGCGTTTATCTTCATGGCAAGCTTTAGACGCTCACTGCTTGGATAGAAGGTATCCACGTCAAAAACGCCTATCTTTTTAAACGGCGGATTTGCTATGAAATTTATAAGCTCCTCGATGCTGACGTCTTTTTGCTCTTTAAATTTGCTCTCAAATATAGTGGATATTAGCAGCTGTTCTTTTGAGCTCATATCCTCAGAGCTCATGCCAATAAGCGATAGCACCGATGCTGCTAGCGAATTTATATAGTTGCTAAAAATTTCCTCGTCACTAATATTTGGGCAGGTAAAGTCGCTAAGTAGTGCCACGCCTATGCCAGCTGAGCTTTTTGGTGTGTAGATGTTAAAGCTAGTGCTATCTTTTAAAATTTTTATGCGCTCAAGGTCTTGAAAGCTAGACTCTATGCCATTTCTCCAAAGCTCGGCCTGAGAGGCGGCAAATTCCTCTACGCTTTGACCTTTGTTTGCCGCTTCTGCTTCATCGACATAAGGTAAAAAATCCTCCACTCTCATCTGCGGAAAGGTGAGGGCTAAATTTGTGATATCGCCCTTTGGATCGATGATGATGGAGGGGATATTGTCTATGCAGGCTTCTTCTAAAAGTGTGATACCAAGGCCTGTTTTGCCACTACCAGTCATACCGATAATGGCTGCGTGGGTGGTTAGGTCTTTGTTTTTATAAAAAAATGGCTCTTTATCTTTTAGTCCGATGTAAAAAAGCTTTAAATTCTCTTGTATGGTTTTCACTAATTGCCTTATTCGTATAAATTTATGCGTGAGCGAAGCTCGTCCAGTGTCTCTTTGACGCGCTTTTGCGTGAAGTCTTTTATTGTTTTGTCATCATCAACTAGCTGCATGCAGTATCTGATGTAGCCCTTGTATGCTAGCTCGGTGACGAGCCTTAGCTTTAAAGAGACGTTTTTTACTTCATCTGGTGAGAGCATGATGTCAAAATTTGCCTCCAACTCTTCGCCGTCTTTAAAATTTGTAGCTTGTGAGCTTAATATGCTCATGCCGCCCTCTGAGATGTCATAAAGGCTACCAACAAGCTCGCCTTGCTCTCCTTTTAGAGAAATTTTGGTAAAGCGGTTTGGCAAGACGCGTTGAAATTTTCTCTTGTTTGCATGCATGGTCGCTGTGCGTGAGAAATTTGAAAGGGTGACGCTTTTATCGGCGATATTGTAGTCAACGATATCGGCACGAAGCTGCTTTGAGAAAAAGCTATTTGGCAGGATAAAGCCCTTGCCATCTTGCTTCATGGCTAAAATTTGCATCATATCTACGCGAAAAACGACGCTATCTTCTTTAACCTCTAAAATTTCAGCTTCGTATTTTATATTTAGTCCATCGTATAAATTTAAAAACTCAGGGCGGACCTTGGCATTTTTCATGCGTGTAAATGTGTTGATCGGATCTTCATAAAAAAATGAGCCAGTATCGATCATCGTTTTTACCGTGGCTTCTTGGTGATCCTGCGTGTTATATAAAATTTCTTTCATCCTTGAGACGGCATTTACAAAATAGCCCACATATACTGCATCGTCGCAGGCGTGACTAAAATTTAGTGTCAAATTTAAGAGCAAAAAATTTACTAGCTCATCTTTTGCATTTAGTTTTGGTATTAGGCTGTTTAAGTCGTCGCGAATTTGTGTGGCATTTGGCTTTTGGATGAGTAGCGCATCAAAGATACTCTCAAGGCAAATTTTCATCTGCTCGTGTGGCACTACAAGGGTTAGTTGTCTGCAAAATTTGATGCCCTCATCTATAAATTTAGCTTTTAAACCAAGTATGCAATCCTCGCCATTTTCGACAAGTTCTTGCCTGCCCTTAAACTCCATGGGGTCTCCAAAAAAGGTTGTTTATTAAAACATCGCTATCATATATAAAGTTATATTAAAAAAATATTTAAATTTGTGTAGAGAGGAAATTTCTAGGCAAAGCTGCCTAGAAATTTGAATAATTATAGTTTGCTTTCGTTGTGTGAAAGGTAGTCAGCAACGCCTTCTGTGCTTGGTTTCATACCAGCGTCACCTTTGTGCCAGCCAGCTGGGCAAACTTCGCCGTGCTCATTTGTAAATAGCATAGTGTCTACCATTCTAATCATCTCGTCGATGTTTCTGCCAAGTGGTAGGTCGTTTATAACTGCGTGGCGAACTGTGCCATCTTTGTCAAGTAGGAATGATCCGCGAAGTGCTACGCCAGCGTCTTCTAGAAGTACGTCAAAGCCACGAGCGATTGATTTTGTCATGTCAGCTACGATCGGGAAGCGAACTTTGCCGATACCGCCTTTATTTACTGGAGTCTCTTTCCATGCGAAGTGTGAGAACTGGTTGTCGCAAGAAACTGCGATAACTTCGATACCGCGTGACTTGAACTCGTCATATCTTTTGTCAAACGCGATGATCTCGCTTGGGCAAACGAATGTAAAGTCCATTGGATAGAAGAATACAACAGCGCCTTTTTCGCCGATGTTTTTGTAAAGGTTGAAATCATTTACAATTTGATTGTTTCCTAAAACTGCTGCAGCTGTAAAGTCAGGTGCTTTTTTTGTTACTAACATTTTTTCTCCTTAATAATAAATTTTATTGATTGCGAAATTATATCCATAAAAATTTAAATTCTAATTAAATAGATCTAAAAATTTAAAACAGTGTAATTTTAATATGCATTTGAAAATGAATGGAAATTTTTAAAAATTTATAGAAGATGTTGTAGAAATTTTATTAAATTTAGAGTTTTGGGTGCAGAAGCGGTTAATTACAGGTCGCTAAAATTTCTTCCGCCAAATTTTAGTATCGCCGAACCCCAAGTAAAGCCACCGCCAAATGCATCAAGAAGCAAAACAGAGCCATTTTTGATGCGTCCATCCTCGTAAGCATCATTTATCGCCATCGGGATCGAAGCAGAGCTTGTGTTGCCGTACTTTGCAACCGTCAAAACGCACTGCTCGTCGGTGAAATTTAGCCTATTTTTTACAGCGTCTATTATCCTGATATTTGCTTGATGAGGTATGAAAAAGTCGATATCTTCGCTTTGCATTTTGTTTGCGTGTAAAATTTCTATCACGCTTTTGCTAAGCGTTTGAACCGCTATCTTAAAGACCTCATTTCCGCTCATGTGGATGAAATTCAGCCTATTTTTTAGCGTCTCTTCGCTAGCTGGAAATGCACTGCCACATCCTGGAGTTATCAAAAGCTCAGCCTGTCTGCCGTCGCTTGCAGTGTGGATGTCAATGATCTCGTTTTCTTCGCTTGCACTTATCACAGCAGCACCAGCTCCGTCACCAAAAAGTATGCAAGTGCTTCTATCTGTGTAGTCGATCATCGAGCTTAGTTTTTCAGTTCCTATGATCAAAACATTTTTCTTAGCACCACTTGTAACAAGGGAATTTGCAAGCTCCAAAAGATAGATAAAACCCGTGCAAGCCGCGCTTATATCAAAAGCTGTAATGCCAAAATTTAAATCCAAATTTGCAGCTATCTTACAAGCGGTTGAAGGCATGCAAAGATGATCTGGAGATATTGTAGCGCATATCACTGCATCGATTTGTGATTTTTCAAGGCCTGAGCGTTTTATAGCTAACTCGGCAGCTTTTGTGCCAAGGTCGCTTGTTATCTCAGTCGTTGCGATATGTCTTTGCTCTATACCGGTTCGCTTCACTATCCACTCATCGCTCGTGTCAACCATTTTTTCAAAATCAAAATTTGTTAAAATTTTTTCTGGGACATATGACGCAATGGAGATCAATGAAGCTTTTGGCATATTTTACCTTGCAAAGTGTGAAAGTTCTTCTTCTATAACTTTATTTATATTTGAGTTAGCAAATTTAATTGCTTGAAAGATTGCATTTTTTATAGCTTTTGAGTTGCTTTTGCCATGACTTATGATGACGCAGCCATTTACACCAAGAAGCGGAGCACCGCCGTACTCATCGTAGCTGACCTGTTTTTTTAGGGTTTTAAAGACTTTCCTCATAAGCACTGATCCAGCCATAGCAAGGGGCGATTTTTTGACTTGTTTTTTGATGATCTTGCCTATGGCATCAGCGACACCTTCGCTTGTTTTTAGCAGGATATTTCCCATAAAACCGTCGCAAACCATGACATCAATGCTGCCATCAAAAATTTGATTGCCCTCTGCATTGCCAACAAAGCTATCAAGCCTAGAAACTAGTTTAAAGGCCTCTTTACTGACTTCATTGCCTTTGCTCTCTTCTTCGCCGTTTGATAAAAGACCTACTTTTGGCTCTTTTCTGCCTAAAATTTCTTTTGCATAGGCTTCGCCCATTATGGCAAATTGAAATAAGTGTTCGCTTCTGCAATCAACATTTGCACCAACATCCAAAACCAAAGTAGCTGTCTCTTTTGAATTAGGCATAAGCGTAGCGATCGCTGGACGAGATACATTTTTTAATCTACCAACTCTTAACGTAGCTAAACTCATAGTTGCACCGCTGTGACCAGCAGAAACGACAGCATCGACATTTTTATCTTTTAAAAGCTCAACAGCTTTGTAGATCGTGCTATCTTTTCTTTTTAGTGCGTCTGTGGCTCCGTCTGACATCGAGATGACTTCGGTAGCTTCTATAAATTCTATATTTTTTAAATAGGGTTGTGGGATGAGTGGTTTTATGGCATTGCTATCGCCAACTAATACAGCTTTAAATTCTGCCTCTTTCAGTGCTTCGATAACGCCAGATATTATAGGCTCTGCACCAAAATCACCACCCATAGCATCAATAGCAATGCGAATCATATTTTAGTATTCACCTGTTGTTTTGTTTATGCGGTGAGGCATTTTCCAAGAACCATCTTTGTCTTTTACAGGTACTGGAAGTGTAACTTTGTAATGTGTTCTACGTTTTGCTGCACGAGAATGACTCACTCTTCGCTTTGGTACTGCCATTTTACTCTCCTTTATAAATTTTTACATTTTTCACAATAAAAATAATCGCTCTTAAAAGCTTCTAGCTCACTTTCAAAAACTTCTTTTAAATCAATATTGCCATCAAAAAATTCAACCGTATCGCTAAGCTCATTTTCTCTGTCTTTATAGACACCATCACTTAAATTTAGCTCTACGTCTTGATCGATAGGTAGCATAAATTCATCACCACATCGATCACAAATATATTTTATCTCGCCCTTTATGGTGCCTTGACATTTTACCAAAAAAGGGTCTTTTCTTTTTAAAATTCCACTAAAAATTAGATCATTGTTTCTTACTAGCTCAAAGTTTATCTCTTTGTTTGCTATTTTAGAAAACGGAATAATCAAGTTTTAGTCCAAAATTAGCAAATTTCTCTTGAAGCAAAGAAGAAATTTATCTCATTTACAGCGTTTTCTAGGCTGTCGCTTCCGTGAACTGCGTTTGCGTCAATGCTATCAGCAAAATCAGCTCTGATAGTGCCAGGAGCTGCTTCTTTTGGGTTAGTTGCACCCATTAACTCACGATTTTTAGCAACTGCATTTTCGCCCTCTAAAACCATAACTATGACTGGTCCGCTTACCATAAAATCAACTAGATCGTTGAAGAAAGGTCTATCTTTATGAACTGCATAAAATGCTTTTGCATCGCATTTGCTAAGTTTGATTTTCTTTGCAGCTGCGATTCTTAAGCCATTGCTTTCAAATCTATCTATAATCTTTCCAACAACATTTTTCTTAACAGCGTCAGGCTTAATAATAGAAAGTGTTCTTTGCATAAATTTTCCTTAAAATTTAGGTTATTTAAATGAAGTTGGCAATTATATCAAATAAAGCTTAAAAATAAAATAGGCTCAAATTTGAGCCTAAATTTTGTAAATTTATTGGATAACTGGAGTGCTGCCAGTGCGAGCGTCAGCACCGATTTGATCACGTGAAGGTTGTCCTGCTACTACAGCATCCCAAACGATGCATCCATCAGTTGGACAGGCAGATGCACAGGCTGGCTCATCGTTGTAGCCTACGCACTCAACGCATTTGTTTGAATAAACATAGTATGTATCTGCTCCAGTTGGGTTGTCGCTATCATCTACAATAGCTGAAACTGGGCACTCATCGATGCATGAACCACAGCTTATGCATATATCGGTTATTTTTACAGACATTTTTTCTCCTTAAATAAAATTTTGGCGTAGAATATCAAAAAAAACTGAAAATGATATAAATATACTCTTAAATTTTCATAGCATGCTTAATTTCTCTAAACTACTTTATAAAGTTTTTATCACTTTTAGACTAAATTTACAGATTAAAATTTTAAAAAGGTCGTATAAATTTAATGAATGATACTATAAAAATAACTGGTGCAAGAGAGCACAATCTTAAAAATTTAAACCTTGAAATTCCTAAAAATAAATTAGTAGTTTTTACTGGTCTTAGCGGCAGTGGTAAGAGCACACTAGCCTTTGATACGCTCTATGCCGAGGGGCAAAGAAGGTACATGGAGAGTCTTAGCAGCTACGCTAGGCAGTTTTTAGACCGCGTGGGCAAGCCTGATGTCGATAAGATCGAGGGTTTAACGCCTGCTATCGCGATCGATCAAAAGACCACCTCTAAAAACCCTCGCTCAACGGTAGGCACGATCACTGAAATTTATGATTATCTAAGGCTTTTATACGCAAGGGTTGGCGTGCAGCACTGCCATAAATGCGGCAAACCTATCTCAAAAATGAGTGCGAGCGACATCATAAATGAAATTTCAAAGCTCCCGCTTGGCGCAAAAGTGATCATCTATGCGCCGCTAGTTCGTGAGAAAAAGGGCACATGGGCGGACTTGATAGAAAATTTACGCCAAAAAGGTTTTGTTAGAGCACAGATAGATGGCGTAGTGGTGAGGCTTGATGAGGAGATCGAGCTTGCAAAAACGAAAAAACACACGATAAAGGTCATCGTTGATA
>CAUSWS010000047.1:0-8786 GCA_963535265.1 uncultured Campylobacter sp.
TGTAGCGATCTCACAAATTTTACGCTTATCGCCAATTTTAGGGCAAGTGATGTTAAATTTACGCCCAAACCTCTCGTTTAAAATTTCCTCCACCAGCTCGCTATCTTCAAAGTCTTCGTGGACGTAAATTTTAGTGCTGATTATTGGCTGACCGGCGATGAAGCTTTTTAAAATAGCCTGCTTATAAGCTTCGTTTATCTCGTCTTTTTGAGCGTTTTTAGCCTGCGTGATATCGGTTTTTACGCCCGTTATCTTGCCGCTTTGCACGCTAAATCTCACCGCGCAGATCATATCATGCACGCAAGCGACCGAGTAGGCCTCAAAGTCCTCAAGCTTGGCTAGATCAACCTCGACCTTTGTTTGCATATTTTTAAGCGTTTGCATCTTATCTCTAGTCGCGGCTGCTTGCTCGTAGTCTTCGGCCTTGGCGTAGTTTAGCATAAGCTCTTCAAGGCGAGCGATTAATAAATTTGGATTTTGCAAAGCGGCTGTGGCATCAGCAACTATTTTGGCGTAGCTCTCTTTTGAAATTTTGCCTTCACACGGGGCGTAGCAGCGTTTTAGCTGGTGAAAAAGGCAGGCTTTTTTGCCTTTTACGCAGGATTTTTTCTGAACTAGGTTAAAATTTAGATAAAGCGCCTCAAGTAGCTCGCCAGCTCCACTAAAATATGGCCCAAAATAGCGGATATTTGAGCCTTTTACTACCTTTCTAGTGATCTCAAATCTCGGAAATTCGTCATTTAAATTTATAAAGATATAAGGGTAGGTCTTGTCGTCACGAAGCAAGATGTTGTATTTTGGCTTAAGCTGCTTGATGAATGAATTTTCTAAGATAAGCGCGTCTGCCTCGCTTGGCGTGACGATGTATTCAAGGTGCACGGCCTCGCTTATCATCTTTGAAATTCTTGGGCTTAGCTTTTCAGCTGGAGCTAGGTTTGGAGTAAATTTAAAGTAGCTTTTGACCCTGTTTTTTAAAATTTTGGCCTTGCCAACATATAAAAGTCTGTTTTGAGCGTCAAAATATTGATATACGCCAGGCTCATTTGGAAGTGTTCTTATCTCGTCTATTAGCATCTTGCCTGCTCGTTTTTCTTTAGCAAAATTTCTCTTAGCTCTTCAAATTTCTTATAAATTTGCTCATTTGTGGCTAAATTTTTAAACTCACCCTTGCTAGCTAGCGTGATGAGGTTTGACCTTTGTGTAGGTTGTGGGGCGAAAAATTTTAGATATTTGCTTACGATAAATCTTATATTTTCTTCTTTTTTGTTTTTTATATAGTTGATCTCGCTAAGAGGTTTTGACTTGATGACGCTTGCAAAAATGCTATCTTTTTTGACCTTGCAAAATGTTTTTAATAACTCTTTTATATCATTTATACTACTATCACGTCTAAGCTCCAAAAGCCCTGAGGGATGAGTGAGAACGAAGGTTAATATACCTTCTCTAACATAGCAAAAAGCTATGTAAAATCGCTTTGCTTTACTCATGAGGCGCAGAAGCTCTCGGCACTCGTCTGCCATGCTTAATTTTTCTTTATACAAAGGATTTTCGTGGATAGCATCTATCATAAATTTGGCGTCTTTCATAAGGCAATCTTATCATCTTTTATTTTAATTTTCGCTCTTTTTGCACTTAGTGGCTGCGGCTACAAGGACGATCCATTTTATGGCGATGCACCTATAAAAGAGAAAAAAACTGACAAGATCAATAAAATTTGATCTTAAATTTGGCGTAATATAAAAATGTAATGCAAGCTTAATAAATTTAACTAACCTAAATTTTAGGCTCATTTAAGTAAAATACGCAAATTTTTATCTTACAAGGAGAGTATATGAGGTTATTTGGACTTCTAGGCTTGTTTTTTGCTATAGCCTTTGGTGCTGATGGAGAAGCTGCGGCTATTGACTTAACTACTACATGGGCGGGAATTTTATCGCTTATCATTTTTGTTGTTGGATATTTTTTCATAGCAGCAGAAGAGAATTTCCACATCGACAAGGCAAAACCTGCCATCTTTATCGGCACGTTTATGTTCCTACTTATCGGTGTTTATATGCTTATAAATGGTATGGATGTGCATTTGCTAGAGCACGAGGTAAATCACCTGATCTTAGAGATAGCTCAGATCGTCTTTTTCTTGATGGTGGCGATGACATTTATCGAGGCACTTGTTGAAAGAGATGTATTTAACGCACTTAAATACAACTTAGTTTCAAAAGGCTACACTTATAGAAAGCTATTTTGGCTAACTGGTATTTTGTCATTTTTCATTAGCCCAGTGGCTGATAACCTAACAACAGCGCTTATCTTATCAACCGTTCTTTTAACGATAGATAGAAATAATACAAATTTCCTAGTCGCAGGTGCGATAAATATCGTCGTAGCAGCAAACGCAGGCGGAGCGTGGAGTCCATTTGGCGACATCACTACACTTATGGTTTGGGCAGCTGGCAAGTCACCATTTTTAGACTTTTTTGCACTTTTCCCAGCATCTATCATAGGCTGGTTTGTAACAGCTATCTTGCTTTCACGCATCGTGCCAAATACTGCGCCTCATTTTGACGTGGCAAATGAGCCAAAAGTGGTTATGAAAAAGGGCGGTAAAGCGGTTATCTTTATAGGTGCATTTACTATCTTTTGTGCAGTTATGATGCACCAGTTATTTCACTTGCCAGCTATGTGGGGTATGATGTTTGGCTTCTCGCTACTTAGCCTTTATACATATTATTTCAAAAAAGCTCACAAAGACGAAGAGCCTATGAATGTCTTTCACTATATGTCAAAGATCGAGAACAACACGCTATTTTTCTTCTTTGGAATTTTAGCTGCAGTTGGCGCTCTTCACTTTGCTGGATTTTTAAATTACGCTGTGTCACTTTATGATAAATTTGGCTCAACACCTGTAAATATTGGTGTTGGCTTCCTCTCAGCAGTCGTTGATAATGTCCCTGTTATGTCAGCTGTGCTAAAAGCAAATCCAGCCATGGGAGCTGATGTAGGCGAGTCTATGAGTCAGTGGCTACTTGTGACACTTACAGCTGGTATCGGCGGTTCGATGATTAGTTTTGGTTCAGCAGCTGGCGTTGGAGTAATGGGTAAATTAAAAGGAATTTATACCTTTGGTGCGCATATGAAATATGCATGGATGGTAGTTTTGGGATACATCGTATCACTCATTGTTTGGTATGTGCAGTTTGAAATTTTTCACATCTACTTTTAAAAGGTTATAAATGAACAATACGATTATAGTTTTGGACTTTGGTTCGCAGTATACTCAGCTAATAGCTAGAAGGCTAAGAGAAGAGGGAGTTTATACTGAAATTTTGCCATTTAACGCAAAACTAAGCGATATAAAGGCGAAAGATCCAAAAGGTATCATTTTAAGTGGTGGTCCAGCTAGCGTTTATGCTAAAGATGCTTACTTTTGTGATAATGGCGTTTTTGAGCTAAATATCCCTATACTTGGCGTTTGCTACGGCATGCAGCTACTTGCTCACACACATGGGGCTGAGGTTTTAGCAGCTGATCACAAAGAGTACGGCAAGGCTGAACTTAGCGTCGTAAAAGAGCACGATCTTTTTAAAGATACACCTTCAAAACAAATCGTATGGATGAGCCATAGCGACTATGTAAAAGACCTACCAAAGGGTTTTGAGGCGATTGCGGTTAGCGAAAATTCGCCTTATTGCGCTTTTGGCGATGATAAACGTAAATTTTATGCGATCCAGTTTCACGCAGAGGTGCAGCACAGCGAGTATGGCACGCAAATTTTAAAGAATTTTGCTAAATATATCTGTGGCTGCGAAAGTACTTGGAACATGGGAAGCTTCGCTAAAAACAAGATAGAAGAGATCAGAAAAACAGTAGGCACTCACAAGGTACTTTGCGCAGTTAGTGGCGGCGTAGATAGCTCAGTGACTGCGGCACTCTTAGCTGCTGCTGTGCCTGAAAATTTGATCCTTGTTTTTGTAGATAACGGACTTCTTAGAACAAACGAAAAAGAGCAAGTTGAAGCTACATTTAGAACAAAGCTTGGCGTTGAACTAGTTAGTATAGATGCGAGCGAGATATTTTTAGGTCGCTTGGCTGGCGTCGTTGATCCTGAGAAAAAACGCAAGATCATAGGCGAGACATTTATAGAAATTTTTGAAAAAGAGGCTAAAAAGCATGGCGATGTGAAATTTTTAGCTCAAGGCACTCTTTATACTGACATCATCGAAAGCTCAGTTGTTGGCTCAAGCAAAACGATAAAGAGCCACCACAATGTTGGAGGTTTGCCTGACTGGATGACGTTTGAGCTAATAGAGCCGTTAAGAGAGATTTTTAAAGACGAGGTTAGAAAGTTAGGACTTGAGCTTGGACTAAGCCGCGAGCTAGTCTTCCGCCACCCTTTCCCAGGGCCCGGTCTTGCTATCCGCATAATGGGCGAGGTAAATAAGCCAAGCCTTGAGCTACTTCGCAAAGCCGACGTGATCTTGCGCGATGAGCTAAAAAGTAGTGGCTGGTATAACAAAACTTGGCAGGCATTTTGCGTGCTTTTAAATGTAAATTCTGTTGGCGTTATGGGCGATAATCGCACCTACGAAAACGCTGTTTGCGTACGCGTAGTAGATGCAAGTGATGGAATGACAGCAAGCTTTTCAAGGCTTCCTTATGATCTACTAGAAAACGTAAGTCGCCGCATCATAAACGAAGTAAATGGCATAAACCGCGTAGTTTATGATATCTCAAGCAAGCCACCTGCAACTATCGAGTGGGAGTAAATTTAAAGGTGGTTTGCCACCTTTAACTCCTTTAAACTTGTAAATTTAATCTCTTAAAAATATTCCCCATAAAATTTCATTTTAACTGATTTTTTTGTTTATAAATTTTTTAGTCAAATTTGTATTATTTAGGGTTGCTGAGCGAGTTTTTTGACACCACAAAAGCCACCATCATCGGCTCACGTGTGGGATATAGAAGTTATAGCGGAGATAGATTTCCGATAATCGGTGCCTTACACGATGAGGCGTTTTATAAACAAAACTATAAGGGGCTATTTTGGAGTAAAAATAAAGATAACAACCAAAAAGCAAGCTACGAAAAAAACGTCTTTGTAAATTTCGCTCACGGATCACGTGGCCTTGGCACGGCGATACTTGGAGCAAATTTGATAATGGATCTTGTGCTTGCCCGCCCACTTTGCATAGAAAGATCGCTATTTTTTGAGCTTCATCCTGCTAGGTTTTTGATAAGAAAACTGAAAAAGGAGATAAAGTATAAAATTTGATTTTATAAAATTTAAACATTTTGGCATGCTTAGCAGAGCAAGTGCAAATTTAAATTTACGCAAAAGGCTTGAAACTCTCTACCAAAAAAATGAGTGCGAGTTTTTGCTAGCTCCACTTGTGTTTTGCTCTGATAATGCACTGATGATAGCAAGAGCTGGTCGTGAAAAATATCTAAAAAAAAGAGTTTATCTCGCATGATAAGCTAACCATAAATCCAAGAGTTAGTTTTAAGAAGTTTGAAATTTAAAATTAGAGTAAATTTGATGGTGGCTAAAGCTAGCCACCTTGTTTAAATTTAAAGCCTTGTCTTCATCTTTTCAAATTCATCTTTTATCACTTGCTCGTGTGGCTCACTGGTCATTTTATTTATCGTGTCACCCCAGATACTGACCATGATGATGGCTAGACTTGAGGTTAAAATGCCTGGTAAAATTTCATAAACATAGGCATTTAGCCCTGATGTTATCCAAAATATTACGGTCGCACCGCCAGTTATCATGCCAGCAAGCGCTCCAAGTGCGCTCATACGTTTCCAGTAAAGGCTAAAAAGTAGCACCGGACCAAAGCTCGCACCAAATCCAGCCCAAGCGTTGCCAACGACGTTTAAGACATTATCTGTTGATAAAAAGGCAAGCACTGTGGCGATTAGCGCTACGACCACGACTGCATAGCGACTGATCGCTGTTTGCGTGCTTTGGCTCACCTCTTTTTTATAAAAGGCAAAGATAAAGTCTTTTGTGACTGAGCTTGATGTGACTAAAAGCTGGCTTGATATGGTGCTCATGATCGCTGAAAGCACAGCTGAGATGATGATACCTATAAAAAATGGTGGGAAAAGTAGCTCACCAAGCTTTAAAAATACTGTCTCAGGATCGCCTAGTCCGCCTCTTTGGCTAAAATAGACAAATCCGATAAGTCCGCTCATAATTGCACCAAGTAGGCCGATCGTCATCCAGCCAATGCCGATCCTTCTTGCCTTTGCAAGCTCTTTTGAGTCACGTATCGCCATAAATCTAACGATGATATGTGGTTGCCCAAAGTAGCCAAAGCCCCAAGCCAGAAGGCCCAAAATGCCCCAAAAAGTCTGGTCTCTAAATGGATTTAGGTGATTTGCATCAAGCCTGCTTATCTCTTTTATCAAATTTGTATCGCTTGGCAGGTCTAAATTTAGATATGCCACGACTGGGATCGATACTAGGACACAAAACATCAAAAGACCCTGAAATGCGTCAGTTATACTAACAGCCTTAAATCCGCCAAAAAATGTGTAAAAGACCACGATTATGAGCGTAAAGACCGCTCCGTATGCAAATTTTAAGCCAAAAAAGCTCTCAAAAGTCTTGCCTCCAGCGATGATGCCACTACTTACGTAAAGCGTGAAAAATATCAAGATGATAAGACCTGAGATGATCCTTAGAATTTTCGTCCTGTCTTTAAAGCGGTTTTCTAAAAAGTCTGGTATGGTGATGCTGTCGCTTGCAACCTCAGTATAGACCCTAAGCCTCTTTGCTAGAAATAAGTAGTTGCAGTAAGCTCCCACGATAAGACCAGCTATCATCCAGACATTTGCCACGCCAGTTGCGTATAAGGCCCCGGGCACGCCAAGTAGCATCCAACCACTCATATCAGAAGCACCAGCACTAAGTGCGGTGACGACTGGACCCATTTGACGGTTATCTAGCAGATATTCGTTTATACTTGCATTTTTATCGTAGAAATATCGTCCGATGAAGAGCAAGAAACCAAAATAGATGGCGATGGCTAAATAAGACCCAAAGCTCATAAATTTCCTTTCAAATAAAATAAAACGCTTATGTTATTACAAATTTATTTAAATTTCAATGCTAACGCAATCCTTAAATTCATTTAAGCAAAATGATATATTTTTTTTCGTATCATTTAAGGCTACATTTTAAAGAAAGGACGAAGTTGAACGCTCAAAATTTAGCCAAATTTCTATTTTTTATAATAATTGTCTCGCTTGGAACATATTTTTTCTATCCAAGAGATCTTAGTGAGGCGCAAGAGATCGCATATATCAAAAGTTACGGAGTGACACTAGGCCTTACGATAGGCGGTATCGCTATAGGTATAACACTTGGATTTATTTTAGCTTTTATTAAATTTTTAGATATCAAGGTTTTAAATTTTGTCATAGACGAGTATATCGATATCTTGCGTGGAACGCCTGTAATACTTCAACTTCTAATATTTTCAGTGGTCATTTTTGCCACTTGGAGCGACAACTTCTATGTCGCCGTGATCGCACTTGGACTAAATAGCTCGGCTTACGTCGCTGAGATCGTAAGAAGCGGCATAAATAGCGTCGATAAAGGTCAGATGGAGGCTGCTCGTGCGATGGGACTAAACTACTACGTTTCGATGCGTGAGATAGTCTTCCCACAAGCTACTAAAAATATCTTGCCAGCGCTTGCTAATGAGTTTATCTCACTTTTTAAAGAGACCTCAGTTGTTGGCTACATAAGTGTCGTTGATATCACGATGCAAAGCAAGAGCCTTCAAGCGGTATTTTACAGCCCAGAGCCAGTCATTTTTACGGGCATTGTATATTACGTGAGTGTTAAATTTTTCACCCTTTTGGTGAAACTACTTGAGAGGAGACTAAATCGCCATGATTGAGATTAAAAATTTAAACAAAAGCTATGGCGATTTGCGTGTTTTAAATGATATTAGCGTTGATATCAAAAAAGGCGAAGTTATAGCGATAATTGGCCCAAGTGGTGGTGGCAAAAGTACATTTTTGCGTTGCATAAACCGCCTTGAAGAGCCAGATAGCGGGCATATCAAGATAAATGGCGAAGATATCCTCAATAAAAAATCAGACATAAATAAAATTCGCCAAAAAGTGAGCATGGTCTTTCAGCACTTTAACCTTTTTGCAAACAAAAACGTCTTGCAAAATTTAACTCTAGCTCCGATAAAAGCTGGGATCTTAGACAAAGAGAGTGCTGAGAGGAGGGCAGATGAGCTGCTAAAGAGCGTTGGGCTAAGCGATAAGAAATTTGCCTATCCGCACAAGCTCTCAGGCGGTCAAAAGCAGCGTATCGCGATCGCTAGAAGCCTAGCTATGGATCCAGAGGTGATACTATTTGACGAGCCAACGAGTGCGCTGGACCCTGAGATGATCGGCGAGGTGCTTGATATCATGAAAGATGTCGCAGCAAAGGGCATAACTATGCTTGTGGTGACTCATGAGATGGGCTTTGCAAGAAATGTGGCAAATAGAATTTTCTTTATGGACAAAGGCAAGATAGCAGTTGATGACACGCCAAAAAATGTCTTTTCAAATCCTCAGCATGAGCGTTTAAAAGAGTTTTTGGGCAAAATTTTAAACCACTAATAAAGGGTAAAAATGAAAAATTTTTTAAAATTTCTAACATTAGGGTTAGTTGTATTTTTTATAGGTTGTGGTGATGATAGTGGCAAAAAAACCACTGCAAATGCGCCAGAAGCTAGCAAAGAGGTAGTTTATAAGGTAGGATCAAGTGCTGATTA